>NZ_JBFRFE010000179.1:0-6915 GCF_052114665.1 Stenotrophomonas sp. 2YAF22
GTGCAGCTGCTGACCGTGGCGGGATACTGGGGCATGGCCCTGTTCATGGCGCCGGTTCGCATTGGCGCCGCCACAGTGCGGGTCGCCGTACCCGCTGCCCCGGCCTTCGACGACGCAGCGAGCGCGCCGCTGGTACGGCTGCTTTCGCCAGGTGCAGTACAGACCGAGGTGACCGTGCTGGGGGTGATGGCAGGGCGGCAGGCGCCACTGGCATTGCTGTCGGTGGATGGGGCACCTGCCCAGGCCTATGCGCCGGGCCAGCGGCTGGGTCCATCCACCGTACTGGCCTCAATCAGCGCCAACGTGGTGGAACTGCAGCAGGCAGGGCAGGCGCGTTCGCTGCCCGTGCCCGGACTGCCGCCGCTGCCCACCGATGGCATCGTTCCCGCCGCCGTGGGGCGGCACTGAACACGGCTCAGCGCGCTGGACGCTGCGGCACCACCGAACGCCCGAATGCATCACCCATGCGCTGCCGCGTGCCCTCCAGGTTGTACTGCAGCAACTGGTTGCCAGGCTTGCGCATCAGGCGTTCGGCTTCGGGAAGGTTGGGGCGGGCGGCCGTGCCTGCTGCCGGTGCCAGCTTGCGTTGCAGGCAGTCCCAGGCGGGGATGCGCTCGCCGTTGACCTGTACTTCGATGCATGGCGCTGCTTCTGCCTGTTTGGCAGCCTGCTCAGCCCGCGCCCAGGGCGCAGCCAGAGCCAGAACCAACGCCACACAGAGGGCAGGGCGGTTTGGTGTAGCCAGGGTGGCGTGCATCTTGAATCTCCCGAGGCAGCAGGCGCTTTGCAATGAAGACGTGTGCCAGGCGAAGTGTCCGCCTGCGCCTGTTTCAGCATCGTCAGCAGATGACAGTGCTGTCACAAAACTGTTGGCGGTTTTGACGCGGCCTGCACGTCCTGTTGATAGACCCACGCGCCGCTCCCTGGCGATTCCCTTCGATACGACGCGATGCCTTCGATGACTCCCGTTCCGTGCCGTGCCGTTCGCCTTCCGCTGCGCCTGCATCCCTTGCTGCTGGCCCTGGCGTCGCTGCCGTCTCCGGCGTTCGCGCAGGACGCCGCGCCAGCGCCCACGGTGAACATCAACGAGTACATCGTGCGCGGCAACACCGTGCTCGATGCGCGCCAGATCGAACGCGCGGTCGAACCGTTCCTCGGCCCCGGCAAAACGCTCGCCGATGTCGAGAAGGCGCGCGATGCAGTCAACGCGCTGTACCAGCAGGCCGGCTACCAATCGGTCTATGTGGAGCTGCCCGAGCAGCAGGTCAATGCGGGCGTGGTGCTGCTGAAGGTGCAGCAGACGCCCATTGGCCAGCTGCGCGTGGTCGGTGCCCGCCATGACTCACCCGAGCGCATCCGTGAGCGGGTGCCGTCGTTGGCTGAAGGGCGCGTGCCCGATTTCGACCAGGCACAGAAGGAACTGACGGCGCTGAACGAAGGGGGCCGCCGTCAGGTGATGCCATTGGTGCGCGAAGGCCAGGTGCCGGGCACCATGGATGTGGACCTGCAGGTGGAAGAAAAGTCACCCTGGCGTGCCAGTGCGGCGCTCAACAACGACCATAGCGCCGATACCGAGAAGCTGCGCCTGAGTGCATCGCTGGCCCACGACAACCTGTGGCGGCGCGGCCACAGTGCGAGCATCGGCGTGTTCATCGCGCCGGAAGACACCCACCAGGCAAAGGTGTTCTCCGCCTCCTACACCGTTCCCTTCGAGGGCACGCCGTGGAGTCTTGAGGCATCGGGCTACACGTCCGACAGCCGCGTACTCAATGCCGGCGGACAGGGCGGCGCAGGCACGGGCACCGGCACCAACGTGATCGGCAACGGTCATTCCATTGGTCTCAAGCTCAACTACCGCCTGCCGGGCAGCAGCGCTTGGTGGCGCCAGCTCAGCCTCGGCGTGGACTTCAAGGACACCGAAGAAGACACGCAGATGGGCAAGGACAGCCTGAAAACGCCGTTGAAGTACGCACCGGTCACGCTGGCCTTCGTCGGCGTGCGCCAGGGCGAGCACGATCAGCTGAGCATCAACACGCAGCTGGTGGCGGGAACCCGGCGTCTGTTCGGTTACGGCAGCAACGCCACCGATTTCGGTCAGAAGCGCTACTGGGCCGATCCGAGTTTCGTGGCGTTCAAGGCCGATGTCTCCAACACGCACACCTTCGGCAACGACTGGCAGTGGTATGCGCGCGGCTCGCTGCAGGCGACCGATGCACCGCTGGTCTCGGCCGAACAGTTCGCCGCCGGCGGCATGTACACCGTGCGCGGCTACCTGTCGGCCGAAGCGATCGGCGACTACGGTGGCCTGGCCAACCTGGAATGGCGCACCCCGGCGTGGTCGCTGTGGAGCGGTACCGACCTGCGGCTGTACAGCTTCGCCGACGCGGCCTACCTGCGCCTGCGTCAGCCGCTGCCGGAACAGCGCGACAAGTACAACCTGGCGTCGGTCGGGCTGGGCGCGCAGCTGCGCCTGGGCGAACACCTGCAGCTGCGCCTGGACTACGCCTGGCCCTACGCCGATGGCCCGGTCACGCGCAAGGACGACCCGCGCCTGCATTTCAACATCAGCACCAGCTACTGACCCTTCCCTTGAGATGCGTTCTCCGGAGACCTTTTGCATGGACCGTCTGCTTTCCCGAATGTTGCTGCTGTTGGCTGCGCTGATCGCGCTGCCCGCCGCCGCGGCCGATGCCAAATGGTGGCAGGCCGAATGGAAGTACCGCAAGCCGATCACCGTCGACGCAGGCCCACAGGGCGCGGGGTTGGCCGGCAACCCCGGGCGTACGCCGCTGCTGCTGCGCCTGCATACCGGCAACTTCGGTTTTGATGGCACCCAGGAGGGTGGCAACGACCTGCGTTTCGTTTCTGCCGACGGGCGTACGGTGCTGGCCCATCAGATCGAGCAGTTCGACCCTAACCTGGGCCTGGCCCTGGTCTGGGTGGACGTTCCGGTACTGACTGCCAGCGCGCCGCAGACGATCTGGATGTACTACGGCAACGCGAAGGCGCCGGCCAGCGGCAATGGCCAGCAGGTGTTCGATCCGGACTACACGCTGGTCTACCACTTTGCCGAAGCCAATGCGCCGGCGCGTGATACCACGGCCTACGGCAACACGGCCGGCGCGGCGGTGCCTGCGGCGGAAAGCACGGTGATCGGGCGTGGCGTGCAGCTGGGCGCCAGCCCGCTGGCGCTGCCGGCCAGCGCGTCGCTGGCACAGGAAGCGGGTGCGCCGCTTACCGTTTCTGCCTGGATCAAACCGGGCGCGCTGACCACCGCGCAGGCGATCTATGCGCGCCGCGACGGCAGCGCCGAGCTGGTGGTGGGTATCGACAACCGGGTGCCGTTCGTGCAGCTCAACGGTCAACGCAGCACGCCGGCGCAGCCGATTCCGGAAGGGCAGTGGGCGCATGTTGCGGTTACCGCCGAGAAGGGGTCGCTGCAGCTGTATCTGAACGGTCGCGTGGTGGCCCAGCTCAGTGGTGAGCTGCCGGCACTGACCACCGCAGCGGTGGTGGGTGCCGATGCGCCGGGCGCGGCGCAACCGCTGGCCAACTTCGATGGCGCGCTGGATGAACTGCGCATCTCACGCGTAGCACGCCCGGCGGCGCTGCTGCTGGCCGATGCCACCGCGCAGGGCGCCGATTCGCGCTTGATCAGCTACGGCGCCGACGAGCAGTCGGCCGGGCAGAGCCACTTCGCCTTCATCCTCAAGGCGATGCCGTTCGATGCCTGGGTGGTGGTCGCCATCCTCGGCCTGATGATGCTGTTGTCCTGGGCGATCATGATCGCCAAGAGCCGTCATTTCGGCCGCACCAGCAAGGCCAATGCGGTGTTCACCGAGAGCTTCAGCAAGCTCTCCGGCGTGCCGCTGCGCACGTTGTCCGAGATGGACCGGCAGGGCAAGGTACCGACGGCGATGCACGACGGCTCGCTGTGGCGCATCTACCAGGTGGCCATCGATGAGATGCAGCAGCGTCATCAGCGCGATGGCAACTCCGGCTACCTGAGCGCGGCCACCATCGCCGCAATCCGCGCGTCGATGGATGCGGTGATGGTGCGCGAACAGGAAGCGATGGCGAGGCGCATGAACTGGCTGTCGACCACCATCGAGGGCGCACCGTATGTCGGTCTGTTCGGCACCGTGATCGGCATCATGCTGGTGTTCGTGGTGGCGGCGATGGCCGGTGCGGTGGACATCAACTCGGTGGCCCCAGGCATGGCGGCAGCGCTGCTGTGTACCGCCGCCGGCCTGGGCGTCGCGATTCCTGCGCTGTTCGGCTACAACTGGCTGGGCGCACGCGCCGAAGCGATCGGCGCCGACATGGCGGTGTTCATCGACGAGTTCGCCGCCCGCCTGGCCGAAGAGCAGGACGGGCGCGGCCCGGCCGTGGTTCAGGGCTGAGGGGCCGGCCATGGCCTACAAGGCGAAGTTTGGCGTCAAAAAGCGCGAGAAGGGCATCAACGTGACGCCCTTCGTCGACGTGCTGCTGGTGGTGCTGGTGATCTTCATCCTGACCAGCAACGCCTCCATTCCCGGCATCGAGGTCAACCTGCCGAAGGCCAGCAACAGCGCGGCACTGGAGAAGCCCAAGACCAAGGCGATCACCATCGACCCCAGCGGCCAGGTGTTCCTGGATGCGTACCCGGTGACGATGGCCGAGCTCGAGGACCGCCTGCGTACCGAACGGGCAACCTCGCCGGATTTCCCGGTGATCGTGCGCGGCGATGCGCAGGTGCAGTACGCGCGCGTGGTCGAGGTGCTGGATCTGCTGCGCCGGCTGGAGCTGGCCCAGGTCGGCCTGGTCACCGGCAAGGCGCAGGGTTGAGGCATGGCCGGCCATCGACCACCCCTGCAGGAGCCCGGTACGCGCGGACGCCAGTTGCTGGTGACGATCGCGCTGGTGCTGGCGGCGCTGCTGGTACTGGGTGTTGCCGTGTGGTGGCTGCTGTTCAAGGACACCGCCAGCACCCGCCGGCCAGTGGTGCAGCCGCCGATGCTGGCGTTGCCACCACCGCCGCCGCCTCCACCACCACCACCGGAAAAGCCGCCTGAGCCGGAGACGCCGCCGGAAGAGACTGTGCCCGAGCCGGAGCCGCTGGAGCAGCCAACGCCGGCCGAAGAACCGACGCCGACGCCGGACAATGCCGACCCGGTGACCATGGACGCAGATGCGCAGGCCGGCGGTGACAACTTCGGCATCCAGTCGGGCAGCGGCGGTGGCTCGTCCGGCGTTGGCCGTGGCGGTGCCGGCAACGCCAGCTATGGCCGCTACCTGGGCTATCTGATGCAGCAGGCGATTTCGCGCGATGCGCGGGTCAAGCGCCTGGCGTTCCAGCTGCAGGTGAATGTCTGGCTGGCGCCCGATGGCCGGCTGGAGAAGGTCGAGCTGGTGCGTGGCAGCGGCAACGAAGAGGCCGACGTGGCCGTGCTTGAAGCACTGCGACAGATCGGCAAGGTCGACCAGATGCCACCGGCGTCGCTGGATTTCCCCGCGCGCGTGCTGATCCAGGGGCGCCGTCCCGGCGCGTGACCGATGAATTCCGTGATTTCCCTTCTTTCGATGAGAACCGTGATGAACGACCACGACCGCGCTCGAACCGCATCCCGCCGCCCACGGCCGGCCCGACGGGCGCTGCTGTGCTGCGCCGTACTGCTCAGCCTGACCGTTCCGGCCAGTGCGATGGCGGCCGAAACCACCATGGTCAAGTTGATCAAGGGGCTGATCGCCAGTGGCGCGCTCAAGCCCGAAGACGGCCAGGCCCTGCTGGTGCAGGCCGAAGCAGAAGCGGCGGCTGCGCAACGCGGCACCGCCGGCAGCACAGCCAGCAGCGGCGGGGTGGCGCTGGAGGCCGGTGATGTGCGCGTGCCGTACGTGCCGCAGAGCGTGCGCGATGGCATCCGTGATGAGGTACGCCAGGACGTGATGGCGCAGGCCAAAGCCGAGGGCTGGGCCGCGCCGAACGAGGTGGCCGAGTGGACCAAGCGCATCAAGGTCAGCGGTGACATGCGCGTGCGCAGCGAATCGCGCTTCTACTCCGAGCGCAACAGCGACATCGAGACCAACTGGGCCTCGGTGAACGCCGGCAACGGCTTCGATACCAACAACAACACCAACCTGCAGCTGCCGCCGCTGCTCAACACCCGCCAGGACCGCCGCAATCTGTGGCGCATCCGCGCACGGCTGGGCATCGAAGCGACGATCGGCCAGCACACCACCGCAGGCGTGCGCCTGGCCAGCGGCAGCAGCAACGGGCCGGTGTCCACCACCGAACAGCTTGGCGGTGGCCTGGGCAAGAAGGACGTGTGGCTGGACCAGGCATGGCTGGCCTACAGCCCGGCCGACTGGGTGACGGTGCGCGGCGGACGCTTCGGCAATCCGTTCTGGACCAGCGACACGCTGTTCTCCAACGATCTGAACTTCGACGGCCTGGCGGCCAATCTCAGCTACGACCTCGCCGAGGACGTCGGCCTGTTCGGCAACCTGGCGGTGGTGCCGTTGGAGTACACCTCCGACAGCGCGCCCAGCCAGAGCCGGGTGAAGACGCCCAACGAGAACAAGTGGCTGTCCGGTGCGCAGGTGGGGGTGAACTGGCGCTTCAACGATGACAACAGCCTGCGTGCGGCGCTGGGCTACTACGATTTCAAGAACATCAGTGGTCGCCTGTCGTCTCCCTGCGCGCTGTACGCCGGCGCGGTCGGTTGCGATACCGACTGGTCGCGGCCGGCGTTCATGCAGAAGGGCAACACCCTGATGCTGATCCGCGACATCGCCCGCAACCCGTTGGATCCGGCCAACACGCCCACGCCGCAGTACGTGGGCCTGGCTTCTGCCTTCCGCCTTGCGACCTTCAACCTGCGCTGGGATACACAGCTTGCGCAGGACATCGGCATGCGCCTGGATGCGGACTACATC
>NZ_JBFRFE010000180.1:0-6913 GCF_052114665.1 Stenotrophomonas sp. 2YAF22
GCCAATGCCAGGCTGTTGGCCTGCAGGTTGCCGGTACCCGATGCCACGTTCACGCCGATGTTGCCGGACGCGCCGGAGAACGCGCTGCCGGACAGTGCCGAGGTGTTGGTCGCATTGACGTTCACCCAGCGGGTGGTGCTGACCGTGCCACTGAGGCTGGCATAGAGGTCGGCCACGCCCAGCTCGACGAACTGGCTGGTGCCGCTTTCACGCGTATCGAAGCCCAGGCCACCCACTCCCGGCCGGTTCGGGTTCATCGTTGCATTCTGGATCTCGTTGTCCAGATCGATGTGCCCGGTCGCATTGCCACCCGGATGCGGCAGATCGCCACTCCACGAATCGAGGTAGTAGTTGGCCATCTGGTAGGCATTGCCGGTGCCGCGATAGGTACCGGCACCCACGGCCAGGGTACCGCCTGCGACGCGACCGCTCAGGCCGACCTGCACCGTATCGGTGTAGGACTGCACGAAGCCGGCGTTGGACACGGTGTTGCCGGTGGACACCTGGTTGGAGCTGATGCTCGACTGCGCCATCGCACTGGTTGCCACGGAGGCTGCGAGCGCGTTCTTCTGCTCGTTGTTGTTGCCCGAGGCGATGTTCACGCCGATGTTGCCCGAGGCACCGCCGAAGGCATTGCCACCGAGGCCGGCGGCGTTGGTGACGCCGGAGTTCATGGTGGTGTTGCCGAAGCCGGCCTGGTTGACGAACACCTCGGCGTCGGCCATGCCGAAGCTGAAGGAAGCATCTGCAGCGGACAGCGACGCAGCATTGTCCTGCGCGTTGTTGTCGCCGGCCACCACGTTGAAGCCGAGGTTGCCGGAGGCACCCGCACCGACATCATCGGCGATCGATGCACTGTTGGTGACCAGGCTGTTGCCGGTGAGGTTGTTGCTGATCGACTGGCGGTTGTCGATCACGGCGATGGCTGCCGAATCCAGGTCGATGTCACCGGTGATGGTCGGATCGCCGGAGAAGTTGATGTCCGAACTCAGCCGCAGATCCTTCTCCAGGTTCACGTCGACGCCGTGGTTGTTCTTTTCCTTGCGCTCGTCGGCCTGGATGTTGCTGTTCTTCTGCACCTGCTCGTTGACGTTCACCGTACGATTGCGGGTCACGTTCGAGGTGTCGGTGTTGTTGCGTACTGTGGTGTTGGTGCGGGTCCAGTTGCGGACTTCGTTGTCGGTATGGTTGTGCGTGTCGTTGCGGGTTTCAGTCACGACGTGGTTGTGGTTGATGTTCGCATTGGCATTCTGGTTGTCCCAGCCATTGGCCGCAGCAGCGGTCGAGGCAGTGGCAATTGCCATGGCGAGTACGGTCTTTTTGACAGTCGCTTTCATGGTGCCCTCTCTCTCATCAGGTGATTGGTTCGGGTGGGTGGTACTCACGGGTTGCCCTGCACGACCAGGCCCAGAACATTGGCCGTGTCGTTTCGCGCTCCCGCGATCTGATTGAGTTGCAGGACACCGTCGAAGCCCCGCAGTGCCGTCGACGAAACGCCGACACTGCGGATACCCGCCGCAACACCGTCACCGGTATCGCCCTGCCCCCCTGCTGACGCGATGTCCGAGGCGGCCAACGCCGTGTCATCGGACTCGCGTATTCCTTGCCGGGCCAGCGTCGCGCTGACGACGTTGAGCGTCGTGTTGGCGATGCCGCTGGCCTGGTTGATCGATGCAATGCCGCTGGCGCCTGCCAAGGCCTGTCCGGCGATGTGCGCGCTGGCTTCCAGTGGTGCCGAAAGCACGACGTCGTTGCTGTGCTGTTGCCGCGCAGCGATGGCCACGTCGGCGCGGTCGCCGCTGGCCATGCCATGCAGATTGGCCTGGATGTTGAGATCGCCCGCCGCCTGGTTGATGGCGATGGCACCACTGGCACCGGCCAGCGCGCGACCGTCGATGCGGGTCACGTCGAGGTAGGCCAGCATCCCGCTGTAGTCGTCGGCCAGCGCTGAGGCGGGCAATGCCAGCCAGGCCGCCAGCAGCACTGCGCGCTTCACTTGCCACCCGCCTGCGCCGGAGCGCCCAGCGGGAACTGCGACAGTGCGCCACGCACGGTATCGCCGATGCCGCGCGTGGTATTGCCGACCGCCCCCAGCGGGCCGCTCATCGCACCGCTGAGGCTGCTGCCGCTCATCATCCCCTCGCCCGAGCGTCCAAGGGTTCCGCCCAGTGCCTGCTGCGTCACCCGCTCGACAGTGGTGACGCCGTGCGCGTGCACGCTGCCGGTCTGGCCAGCGCCGAGGCCGGCGTAGTCGTCATCGCTGAGTTCATCCATGCCGCTGGCAGCGCCGCTGCTGCCGAGTGCGGCGGCGATCTCATGCTGCGGTTTCGGATCGGCGATCAACGCCATGCCGGGCGGCGCCATGCGGTAGGCCGGGCGCGTAGACACGTCGCGCAGCAGGACGATCTCACCCGGCTGCGCCTTCACCCCTTGGCGGGCACCCGAGGCCGCAGCCGCCAGCGGAACGGCCAGCACCAGCAGCAGCGCAAGCCGCCGGCCAGAAACAGTGAAAAGGGTGGTGCTGCCGTCCATGCCGCTCTCCCGTTGCATATGCGCAGGGATAGAGCAGCTTTCGTGCCAACACCGGAAGTCCGTCGCAGCGGGGGTTTGACGGGTAACACCGCGGCGGCATGACGCCACAGTGTTACAACTTCGTTCGGATTCCGTTCGCCTTAACGCGCAGGAAACACCACTGCGCAAGGCGCCATCGGGGCTGTATCAGTAGTGTTACAGGTACTGATACAGCCCGTTGCAGTGCCGCTTCAGGCGCGCGGCGGACTCGGGTCGGGATCATCGATGCCGACGTTGGTGGACGGGTTGTCGTACACCGTCTGGTCGAGCAGGCCGGTTTCCTTGGCCACCAGCACCGGCACCAGCATCTGTCCGGTCACGTTGGTCATCGTGCGCATCATGTCCAGGATGCGGTCGATCGCATACAGGTAACCGATGGTTTCCAGCGGCAGGTTGGCCGCACTCAGCACCACCGTTGCCATGATCACCGCCGTACCCGGCACGCCGGCGGTACCGAAGCTGCCCAGCACCGAAGCGATCAGCACCACCACGTACTGCTCCGGCGTCAGCGGCACACCGCTGTACTGGGCGATGAATACCGCGCACAGCGCCGGATAGATCGCACCGCAGCCGTCCATCTTGATGCTCGCGCCCAGCGGCACCGCGAACGAACCGTAGTCCTTGTTCACGCCCAGGTTGTGGGTAATGGAGCGCAGCGCGACCGGCATCGCCGCGAAGCTGGAGGAACTGACGAAGGCCACCTGCATGCCCGGCGCCGCACCGCGGAAGAACTTCAGCGGATTCAACCCGTGTGCCAGCAGCAGCGCGCTGTACACCACCACGATGTGCAGCGCACAGGCCACGTACAGCGCCAGCACGAAGTGACCCAGCGGCAACAGCTTCTCGAAGCCATAGCTGCCGACCAGGCCGGCAATCAGGCCGAAGGTGCCGATCGGGGTGACTTCCAGCACGAAGCGGGTCACCTGGATCATGATGTCGCTCATCTGCCCGACCAGCTTGCGCGCCTCGGTCACCTTCTCGCCAAGCTTGACGATGGCAAAGCCGACCAGGCCAGCGAAGAAGATCACCGGCAGGATCGAACCACGGCCCGCCGCCAGCACGGTCTCACCGGCGGCGTTGACCTTGGTGCCGATACCCGACAGCGCGTAGAACACGTTGGACGGCACCACATCCAGCAGCACCTGCACCACGCTGGGCACTTCGCGCGGCACATAGTTGCTGGCCATCGACAGCTGCAGGCCACCGGCGCCGGGCTGCAGCACCGTACCCACGCCCAGGCCCACGCATACCGCCAGCGCGGCAGTGATCACGAACCACAGGAAGGTGCGCCCGCTGAGCGCGGCGACCGATTTCTGGCCGTGCAGCGAAGAGATCGCGTTGATGACCGCGAAGAACACCAGCGGCACCGCGATCATCTTGATCAGGGTGACGTACAGCTCGCCGAGCGGGCCGAACCAGGTTTCAGCAGCCGGGCCAAGCGCCCAGCCGGCCAGCGCACCGAGCACGAAGCCACCGACCACGCGCTGCCAGAATGGAATCCGCAGCCAGGCAGAGACCAGCTTCATAGGCAATCCAAGGGGGTAGGAAGGGATGCTGGCACGATAGCCCAAGGCGGGCCGCAGAACGACCGCCCATGTGGCAAATCAGTGTGTCATCGGCGTGCCTTGCAGGGCCGGGCATAATGAACGTCCCGTTACACTTTGTGAGATCCCAGCGTCCATGCGCCGTTCCGTCTCCCTGTTGGCCGCCTGTGCCACGACCCTGCTGCTTGGCGCCTGCGCCAGCACCGCTCCCGCGTCCGCCCCGGCCGGCCTCAAGGTCACCGTTGCCCCCGTCGCCCACCCGGCCGGTGAAACCCCGCAGTGGTGGTACCGCAGCGGCGCTGCGCAGGCGGCGGCGAACGGTGCGATGACCGGCAAGGCCAAAAACGTCATTCTGTTCCTGGGTGACGGCATGAGCCTGACCACCGTGGCCGCCTCGCGCATCTACGAAGGCCAGCAGAAGGGCGGCTCGGGCGAAGAGAACCTGCTGTCGTGGGAGCGCTTCCCCGCCACCGCGTTCAGCAAGACCTACAACACCGACTCGCAGACCCCGGATTCGGCCGGCACCATGACCGCCATCACCACCGGCGTGAAGACCCACATGGGTGCGATCGGCGTCAGTGCCGGCAGCCGCACCGACTGCGCCGACAGCCTGTCCAAGGGGCTGCTGACCTGGCTGCAGCTGGCCGACAGCGCCGGTCTGGCCACTGGCGTGGTCTCCACCGCACGCCTGACCCACGCCACGCCGGCCGCGACCTATGCGCATTCGCCCGAGCGCAACTGGGAGAACGACACCGACCTGAGCGAAGCGGCCAAGGCCGCCGGCTGCAAGGACATCGCCCAGCAGCTGCTGTCGACCTCGCGTTACGGCCGCGGCCCGCTGGTCGCCCTGGGCGGTGGTCGCGGTGAGTTCACCACCGTGGAAGAGCGCGACCCCGAGTACGACGACAAGGTCGGCCAGCGCCTGGACGGCCGCAGCCTGGTGCAGGAATGGCAGCAGGCGCACCCACAGGGCGCCTACGTGTGGAACAGCAAGCAGCTGCAGGCCGCCGCCAACGCACCGGCGATCCTCGGCCTGTTCGAGCCCGACCACATGCGCTACGAGTACGAACGTCCGCAGGACCCGGCCGGTGAGCCGAGCTTGGCCGAGCTGACCGCTGCGGCGATCAAGAACCTGTCGCGCCATCAGGAAGGCTACGTGCTGATGATCGAAGGCGCGCGCATCGACCACGCCAACCACAGCGGCAACGCGTACCGTGCGCTGACCGAAACCGTGGCCCTGTCCGACGCGGTGCGCGTGGCCAACGAGCTGACCTCGGCCGATGACACCCTGATCATCGTCACTGCCGATCATTCGCACACCCTGAATTTCGTCGGCTACCCCGCCCGCGGCAATCCGATCCTGGGCAAGGTGAAGGACAAGGGTGGCGAAGATGGCGCCGGCAAGCTCGACTACGCGCTGGATGGCAACGGCCAGCCGTACACCACCCTGAGCTACGCCAACGGCCCCGGCCACACCGGCACCAGCAACCAGCAACCGGCCGGTCCGAAGCGCTACCCGCACAACCCCAGCAGCTTCGAGCCGGCCAACGGCCGCCCGAACCTGCACGACGTCGATACCGAGCATCCCGACTACATGCAGGAAGCGCTGGTACCGATGAAGTCCGAATCGCATGGTGGCGAGGACGTCGGCATCTGGGCACGCGGCCCGGGCAGCAAGGCGATCCGCGGCACCCTGGAGCAGAACGCGATCTACCACATGATCGTGCAGGCCACCCCGGCCCTGCGCGATCGCCTGTGCCAGGCCGGCACCTGCGATGACAAGGGCGTGCCGGTGGAACTGCCGGCACCGGCCACATTCGAACGCAAGGCCGAGGCCAAGTGATGGYGCGGCCGGCACGCCCTGCTCTGGGCAGTCTCCGCCGTGCGCGCTGGCTGGCCCTGCTGGGTGTGCTGGCCAGTACCTGTGCGTCAGCGCAGGGGCCGGCCTGCAATGTCATGACCGAAGAACACGGATTGTGGATGCTGCCCGGCTGCGAGGTCGTCAATGACAAGCCGCAGATCAGCGCGGAGACCCTGCAGGATCTTCCCTACGACGGCGATGGCCTGGCGCTGGTACAGACCGCCGATGGCTTCCACTACGTCGACCGTCGCGGCCGCAGCCAGGCGGTGATCGCCTGGGACAACGGCGCCGACTCCCTGCAGGAAGGCCTGTTCCGCGGCCGCGTCGGCGATCGCGTGGGCTACTTCAACGCCGCCTTCGAACAGGTGATTGCGGCCACGTTCGATTTTGCCTGGCCATTCCAGGACGGCGTGGCCGAAGTCTGCAACGGCTGCCGCCGCGGCACGCCCGATGGCGACGGGCATACGCCGATGGAAGGCGGCGAGTGGTTCCGCATCGATCGTTCCGGTCGTCGAGTGAAGTAAGGGTTTTTCAGCAGGGCTGCGCCCTGCACCCGCCAGATCAAATGCAACAGCCGAAGCAACAGCAACAGCGGGCATTCCGTGGGGTGGCGGGGCGGTGTCGGATCGCGGGGACGCCGTAAACCCATCCTTGGGGGCTTGGCCGCGGCATCCATGCCGCGGACACCCCGCAATCCGACACCGMCCCACCTCTGACAGTTGGCCGGTGGCCAGTAGATCCACGCYATGCGTGGATGAAATCTSYCAGATATCGAATGAAATTCTGGAGTCAGATCCGTGTCGACCAAGGTCGACACCCACCAAGGGCAGGCCTTGCCGTTCCGACAGATCKCAGAAAACTGTCGAAGGCGGGGTGGGTCCGGTTGCGGGGGCGTGAGTGCCATGGATGGCGCGACCGAGCTTACATGGACGTACTT
>NZ_JBFRFE010000181.1:0-6912 GCF_052114665.1 Stenotrophomonas sp. 2YAF22
ATACCGCGTAGGTGTGCCGCGCCACCGGATGGGTGATCGCATCGGAGGGCTCGACATCGAAGGCGATGAACTCCACTTCCGGATCCACACCGCGGATGGCGAACAGCCGCCGCGACAGGGTGTTGTAGAAGGTCTTGTAGAGCTCGGCGTCGATCAGGCCCTGCAGCAGGGCGCTGAAGTGCGCGTGCACTTGCAGCCACAGCGCGCGTTCGCTGATGGCGTCACCGGCCAGCCGCCGCAGCGCATCCATCTGCTCGGCGATGCACTGGTCGTACAGGGCGATGCGCTCCACCGCATCGTGGCGCGCCGCCGCCCAGTCGCGCTGCTGGAAACGCACCCGGGCACGCGCCGTGATCGCGGCGAAGCGGGCGTGATACTGCTCGAAACCATCGCGGATGGCGTCGGCGATGCGCGGCGCCAGTTCGGTTGCAGTGACAGGATCGGACATGCACGACGTATCCGGGGGAACCGACCTCACCATACGCTGGCGTGTGTGATGTCGTCGAGCGTGCAGACGGTGCCGCCCGCTGGTCGGCACCGTCTGGGCAACCCCTGGATGCAGGCAGTTGCCGGCCAGCGGCCGGCACTACCGTTCAGATAGCCAGTTCGGCCTCCACGTCCTGCACCTTGCGCCGCGCCAGGGCGAGGTTGGACTTGGTCCGGTCCAGCACGATGTAGAAGAACAGGCCCTTCTTCTTCGCCACCGGGCGCATGATGTGATACGCCTTGCCGAGCGAGATCAGGATGTCCTCGATGCCATCGTTGAGGTTGAGCGAGGCGGCGGTTTTCATCTTCGCGCGGATCACTTCGGTGTTGCCGGCCGCCGCCACTTCCATGTCCATGCCCGAACCGGCCTCGCCCAGCAGCATGCCGCTTTCGTAGTCGACCAGCGCCACGGCCTGCGCGCCATCGATACCCATCAGTGCAGTCAACGAATCATTCAATCCAGCCACGTTGCACCCCTCTCAATGTTGGTTCGAGCCCCTCGTTCCCCTGCGGCCGGGCTCACGATCCGCTGAGTTCGGCCAGGATCGCCTGGCCACATTCCCTGCTCTGCCACAGCACCTGGCCGATCACGCTGCGCTGGTCGCAGGCCGCCATCAGCAGCAGCGGCGCTCGCCCCTCGGCCTGGATGGCCAGCATCAGCACCTTGCCACCGGCAGCCTCCAGCATCAGTGTCTGCAGATCGCCCAGCGCAAGTTCGCGCCCCACTGCTGCAGCCAGGGCCAGCATCGCGCTGGTCATCGCCGCCAGGCGTTCGCCACGCCCCTCCGCACCAGCACTGACCAGGGCAAAGCCATCGACGCTGGCCAGCACCACGGTCCGCACCCCTTCCACCCGCTGCTGCAGGTCCTGCAGCAGCGGCTGCAGGCGCTCGCGCTGCTGCGCGTCCGGCAACGGCGCGCCTTGTCCATCAGCCATGTGCGGCCACCAGTGCATGCGCTTCCATTTCGCTCATCAGTACGTCCATCAGCAGTAGTCCTTGTTCGCGATCACGGGCATCCACCGCCAGCAACGGCAGCGGCTGGCCATCGAGCCGGGCGCGCTCGGCCCAGTCATCCAGTGCCGCTGCCGGCACCTGGTCAAGATGCGTCACCGCCACCACCAGGGCCAATGCCGGACCGAACGGGCGCAGCACCTGCAGGTAGGCGTCCAGCTCGGCGGCCACCCCGGCACGGCGCGCGTCCAGCAGCAACACCGCACCGCGCGCACCCTGCAGCAGGATCGGCCACAGGAAATCAAAGCGCTGCTGGCCAGGCGTGCCATACAGGCGCAGCCTCTCGCCGTTGGGCAGGTCGATATCGGCATAGTCCAGCGCCACCGTGGTCGAAGCCTTGTCGGCACCCGCGCGGTCGCTGTTGGCTACGTCGGTGTCGACCACCGCACCGGCGGCGATGCTGCGTACCAATGTCGACTTGCCGCTGCCCATGCCACCGAGCACCACCACCTTGTGCTCACGCATCGCGATCACTCCCGCGCAGCGTGCGCCACAGGCGTGCGAGCAGGCCGTTGTCGGCAGTGCTGGCACGCGCACCCGCCAGCGGTACTGCAGGTGCGACCTGCAGCTGCGCATAGCCGCACAGGTAGGCGGCGTGGATGAAATCGCGCACGGCGGCGGCGGGAAGATCCAGCAGCATCGCGCATTCGTCCACCGTGCAGGCACGCTTTAGCAGCAGCGAACATAGACGGAAGCCATCGTGATCGTGGCCGAGCACGCGGAAGTCCGGCCAGCGCAGCAGCTTCACCGACGCCCCGCGCAGGCGCTCATCCAACGCCTGCCAGTGACGGCTGCGCTGCGCCCATTGCCACAGCAACGGACGCAACGGCAGTCGCGTGCGGTCACCCGCCAGTGCCTGCAGCTGCGCCGGCAGCAGCGCATCCAGATACAGGTGCTCGAAGCCCTGCGCCAGCCGTTCCACCAGCACCGTGGCCGGTTCGTGCAGCAGTACCGCCTGGTCCTGCTCCAGATCCAGCAGCAGCAGCGGCTCTGCGCCCTCGCCCAGCAGCGCCTGGCCCTGCCGCGATGGCAGCCGCTCGCGCAGCAGGCGGGTGATCGCATGCGCGCCGTCAGCCAGGCGGATCGGCGTCGCTTCGGTGCCGGCCTGCATGCCGCGCAGCGCCCGTCCTATCGCGCCATCATCCAGTACGTCCTGGCCGCCATCGCCTTCGCGCAACTGGCCGCCGAGGTCCTCGATCCAACAGTGCAGGCGCGGGCGCTGCTGGCGCATGCGCAGTGCCGCGTTGCGCAGAGCTGGCGTATCGCGGATCACCAGCAGGTCGCAGTCGTCCAGGTCCTGGCTGCGGCGTATCTGCCCGTCGGGCAGCGCCGAGGCCAACCGCAGCCGTTGCAGCAGGGCCTGTTCGCCCTGGATATCGGTTCCCACTACGAGCACGCGTGCCATCCGTGTTCCCCGTGCGACCACCTCCCCGGCGGTCTCGCATCGCCAAGGCTAGGCCATGGCTTGCCGCCATCGTCGTGATCGACTGCTCATATTGACGGCAATGGTGAACACGCACGCGTCCGTTCTGCGACGGCCATCGCGGGCAAGTTTCATGCCGTGTTGACGGCATTCCGACAGATGACGGATTTCACGGTTTTCTGCCGCTCCCCGCCCGCGCATGGATGGGCGCCCGGGTGGATCCATGCCACTTGGATGGACGCTCTGGTAGATCCACGCCATGCGTGGATGTGCGCCGGCGACAACCGGGCAAAAGAAACCCGCGCCGGAGCGCGGGTTTCGAGGTCACCACCGGGCGGCGATGAATCAGCCGCGCAGCTGCTCCAGCGCGGCATTGAAGGTCGCGCTCGGACGCATCGCGGCAGCGGCCTTCGCCACGTCCGGACGGTAGTAGCCGCCGATGTCCACGGCCTTGCCCTGCACCGCGATCAGCTCGTCAACGATCTTCTGCTCGTTGTCGGCCAGCGCCTTGGCCAGCGGAGCAAAGCGTGCCTGCAGTGCGGCATCTTCGTTCTGCGCTGCCAGGGCCTGCGCCCAGTACAGGGCGATGTAGAAGTGGCTGCCACGGTTGTCGATGCCACCGAGCTTGCGCGACGGCGACTTGTCGTTGTCCAGGAACTGGCCGTTGGCCTCGTCCAGCGCCTTGGCCAGCACGCGGGCGGCAGCGTTGTCGTAGCGGTTGCCCAGATGCTCCAGCGACGCGGCCAGGGCCAGGAATTCACCCAGCGAGTCCCAACGCAGGTAGTCCTCTTCGACGAACTGCTGCACGTGCTTCGGCGCCGAACCGCCAGCACCGGTCTCGAACAGGCCGCCCCCGGCCATCAGCGGCACGATCGACAGCATCTTGGCGCTGGTGCCCAGCTCCATGATCGGGAACAGATCGGTGAGGTAATCGCGCAGCACGTTGCCGGTCACCGAAATGGTGTCCTCGCCCTTGCGGATGCGGGCCAGCGAGAAGGTGGTCGCTTCCACCGGCGGCAGGATGCGGATCTCCAGGCCGTTGGTGTCGTGGTCCTTCAGGTACGTCTCGACCTTGGCGATGACCTGCGCATCGTGGGCACGGGCGGCGTCCAACCAGAACACGGCCGGGGTGCTGCTCAGGCGCGCGCGTTCGACGGCCAGCTTGACCCAGTCCTGGATCGGCGCGTCCTTGGTCTGGCACATGCGCCAGATGTCGCCCGCTTCCACGGCATGTTCGAACACCACGTTGCCGGCGTCATCCGTGACCTTGACCACGCCGTCGGCAGCGATCTGGAAGGTCTTGTCGTGCGAGCCGTACTCTTCAGCCTTCTGCGCCATCAGGCCGACGTTGGGCACCGAGCCCATGGTGGCCGGGTTGAAGGCACCGTTGCTGCGGCAGTCGTCGATGACAGCCTGGTACACACCGGCATAGCAACGGTCCGGAATGACCGCCTTGGTGTCCTGCAGCTTGCCTTCGGCATTCCACATCTTGCCGGAGTCGCGGATCATCGCCGGCATCGAGGCGTCGACGATCACGTCGCTCGGCACGTGCAGGTTGGTGATGCCCTTGTCCGAGTTGACCATGGCCAGGCCCGGACGCTGCGCGTACTCGGCCTGCAGGTCGGCTTCGATGGCGGCACGGGTGGCTTCGGGCAGCGACGGCAGGCGCGCGACCAGATCACCGATGCCGTTGTTGGCATCGAAACCGGCCTGCTTGAGCGTGTCGGCGTGCTTGGCGAGCACGTCCTTGTAGAACTCGTTGACGACCACGCCGAACATGATCGGGTCGGAGACCTTCATCATGGTCGCCTTCAGGTGCAGCGAGAACAGCACGCCCTGCGACTTGGCGTCTTCGATCTGCGCATCGATGAAGGCGGCCAGCGCCTTGCGGCTCATCACTGCCGCGTCGACGATCTCACCGGCCTTGACCGCGGTCTTTTCCTTCAGCACGACGGCGCTGCCGTCCTTGCCGTGCAGGGTGATCTTCAGCGCGCCGGCGTTGGCCAGGGTGGCCGACTTCTCGCTGCCGTAGAAATCACCCGCGTCCATGTGCGCAACGTGCGACTTCGAATCGGACGCCCAGGCGCCCATGCGGTGCGGGTGCTYGCGGGCGTAGTYCTTCACCGACAGCGGCGCGCGCCGGTCGGAGTTGCCTTCGCGCAGCACCGGATTGACTGCGCTGCCCTTGACCTTGTCGTAGCGCGCCTTGTAGTCGCGCTGCTGGTCGTCGGCCGGGGTTTCCGGGTAATCCGGCAGCGGATAGCCCTGGTCCTGCAGTTCCTTGATGGCGGCCTTCAGCTGCGGCACCGAGGCGGAGATGTTCGGCAGCTTGATGATGTTGGCGTCGGGGGTGGTCGCCAGCTGGCCCAGCTCGGCCAGGTCATCGTTGACCTTCTGCGCATCGCTCAGCAGTTCCGGGAACAGCGACAGGATGCGGCCGGACAGCGAGATGTCACGGGTTTCCACTGCGATGCCCGCGGTGGAGGTATAGGCGTCGACGATCGGCAGCAGCGACTGGGTGGCCAGGAACGGTGCTTCGTCGGTCAGCGTGTAGAGGATCTTGGACATGGGGGACTTGGACTCTGTAGCAGTGCTCAGGGGAAGGCCGGCGCCAGCGCCGGGCCACGTGCAACCGTGTCACTTTCCCCGCCGCCGTCAGGGTGGGCGCGCGTCGGGGAAACCCCTGCATTGTCGCGTTTTCAGCCGCGCGGGGCAAAGCCGTGCCATACGCGGCGGTACTGCACCCTGGCAACGCTGTGATCCATCATCCACGCGTGGCGTGGATGGAGATGATGCCGCGTGCAAGGCCCAGGTAGATCCACGCCATGCGTGGATGAGGCCTTCCCGCAAAGCCACCAACAAAAAAGGACGCAGCCTCGCGGCTGCGTCCATCGTGAGTCCAACCGGGAGAGAGTCGGCGGGACTTACTTGACCTCGAACTCCTGCGGCGTTCCGGCCGCCTTACCATCAACCATGACTTCGGCGCGGTACTTGCCGGCCGGCCAGCCATTGGCATTCTTGAAGGTGATGTTGGTGGTCTCTGCACCGCTGGTGTTCAGGGTCGCGTTCTGCTCGCCGGCCACCTGGCCATCCTGGAAGGTCAGCTTGGCGCCGACGGTGACATTGTTGGCCGCGCCATCGGTCTTCACCGAGACGATGACATCGTCCTTCGGCGCGAACAGGGCAGCCGTGGTCACCGACTTGTCAGCTGCGGCAGTCTTGCCGACAGTGACCGCCGATACCGCCACGGCCGATGCAGCCATCGGCGGCGGCGCGCCGGTCATCGGAGCGGGCGCCTCGGCCGGCGTGGTTGCCGCCGGAGCCGCGTTGTTGTCTGCAGTCTCTTCCTTCTTCTTGCAGCCCACCAGGGCGACGCTGCCCAGCAGCGCGGCCAGCAGGGCATTCTGAAGCGGGGTCGTCTTGATCATTCGGGATTCCTCCAAGGATTGTTCGGACGGCGATTGGATCGCCGGTATTACTTCGGCGGCAGTTTCAGGGTCTGGCCCGGGAAGATCTTGTCCGGGTCGTCGAGCACATCGCGGTTGGCTTCGAAGATCTTCTTCCAGGCGTTGGCATCGCCCAGGTGCTGCTTGGCGATCTTCGACAGCGAATCACCCTTCTGCACGGTGTAGGTGCCACCRCTGACCACCTCGGCGGTACTGTCCACCGAAGCACTGACGCCGGAAAAGTCCGCCTTGGGGACCTGCTGGGCGGTACTGTCGACGCTGCCACTGACGCCGGAGAAATCGGCTTTCTTCTCGGTACTCATCCACACACTCCCGTCTGTATGACTACATGGCTGGCACGGTGTCATAGAGGTTGTTAAATGGGGATGGTGCCGATGTGAAGCCGCCCCCCGGGGCGGCTGAACAATCGAGGCGGAACGCCACCGCTGGGCTCGCCGGGCATGGCCCGGCGCTACCCGTCACAACGCAGCCCGACGGTAGTGCCGGCCGCTGGCCGGCTTGGCCTGGACGCGGGCTCCGCGCGG
>NZ_JBFRFE010000182.1:0-6905 GCF_052114665.1 Stenotrophomonas sp. 2YAF22
CGCCGATGCCTGCCAAAGGAATCAGCGCAGCCAGCAGCAGGCACACCAGCGACTGCCGTGGACGCCGGATGATCACCCATACCACAAAGCTAGCCCAGCCCAGCGCGGCAGCCACCCACATCAGAACTGACGCCACTGGGGCATCTTCAACGATGTAAGGGCGCTTCCAAAGGAAATCAGAGAGCTTCACCAGCTCTTCGAAACGGGAACCCATCATGCTCAACGGCAACAACTGACTGCGGTTGGTTTCGCTCAATCCAAATCCGGCGATGACCAGTTTGTAGGCCACCATGTAAGCAGCAAGGCCGACCAGCGTCATCAACAGCGGGCTGAACAGCTCACGATAGCGACGCCACTCGAAAACGCGCGCCTCCCGGCTCTTTACCATCAATTGGATCGCACCGAACAGCAGCATCAGCGCGATGTAGTTCAGCAGCAGCTGGTACATAGAGAGGGCGAGGACGAGCAGGACGGCTCCCACCCACCACCGGCGTGGTTGACGCGCCACCATGAAAGTGGCGCCAATGCCCATCGCGGTTGCGAGCTGTGCAGTGAACGACGCCTCAGAGAAAGAAAGGATCTCAGCCGAATATGGGTGCAGCGTGATGAGCAGACTGGTCAACACCAGACCGGCACGCGACACCTGGACTTCACGGTCAAACGCAGTGAAGACCAGTGGGACGCTCGCCGCGAAGCACAGCAGGCCAACGCCTTGCAGCAGGGTGCCAAATGTGAGCGCATTGAAGCCCAGGGACTCACCGGCCATGAAGACCATGTACTGGCCAAAACGGCCTTGGCCGAACAGCTGTGACATGGTGGGGAATCCACGCACATAGAAATACGAATCGATCGAAAGACCGTGCTGGACGACGAAGGGGAGACGGGCAAGCAGTGTAATGACGGTAACCGCGATGCAGACCTGGGCCAAACGCGTGACCGGATCGGCGGTCCTGACCGTCGTCAAGGACTGGAAAGTATTCATATGTATCCTGGATTAACTCAAATCTACCAGCGCACAGGCGAGGTCAGATGCAGACAAGCACATCGCCAGACGAACGAGCAGTCGCAAATCCGATGTCTGGCCAAGCGGGGAGGGATTCGCATGCCTTGATATCGGCAGGCAAGGCGGGAACTACATTCAAGGTGCGACCATTGGACAGCTGCAACAGCCCCTTGATGGCTCGTTTGTCCGCAAATGCGGTCAGGTTCAGATCCATCCACGCCGTCGCCAGCGGCAGGGGGTGTGACCAACTCAGGCGGCGATTCACCACCACGACGGCCGTCTGGTCAGTGAAGCCATCGACATGGGTGAGCTCCGTATAGACACGCTGCGCCAACAACCGATCGAATGCGTTCACTTGGATCTGGTCACTGTGCACACGATGCCCGACGGCGGAAAACGCAAGCAGCAATGCACCGCCAGCCGAGCAGATCAGCACGCGCCCGAGCCGGCCATCGGCCAGCCAGGCCAGCCAGTAAATCCCCATGGCCCACGCTGCCACCACGCCGCCCAGGATGCGCGGCGCCGGCCACCACACCGCGCCCACAGCCACGACGCCAATCGCGGCTACCGGCACCAGCAACATCGCCACGATCGGCAGCGCGGCATCGGCGCGCGGCCGCGCCAGCAATCGCACCACCAGGAACATCCAGCCCGTTAGCGCCAGCGCCCACAGCAGAAACTTGGCCGCCGGGCCGTAGGTGACCAATAGCGGCCGGTTCCAGAGGAATCCTCCCAAGCCAGCCACCTCCTGCATCCGCCCGCCCACCTTGGCCAGCGGCAGAAATCCTGCGCGCCCTACTTCCTGGATGCCCAGCGACATCACCAATGCCTTGTGCGCGATCAGATACACGACCAATGCGCCGGCCATCACCATCACCGTGTTGAGCAGCGGCCGGTACTCGGCCCACACGTGCCGCCGCACGTTCCCAACACGCAGATAGGTTTGCAGGAATCCAAACAGGATCATCAGGCCGACGAAATTGATCAGCAGTTGATACATCGACAGTGCAGCGATCAGCATGATGCCGGCCAGCCACCACCATCGCGGCCGCTTGGCCAGCAGAAATACCGCAAGAACACCCATTGAGGTGGCCAGCAGCGCAGTGAAGGAAGCCTCGGAGAACGTGAGTATCTCTGCCGAGAAGGGGTGCAGCGTGACCACCAGGGCGGCCAGGCACAGCGGAATCAAGCGATTCTGCTGCGCGGTGGAAAAGGCGGAGAACATCAATGGCATCGTAAAGGCGAACAGAGCCAACCCGACCCCCTGCAACAACGTTGCAAATGCCAAAGGATCCACGGCGAGCGCTTCCAGCAGCCTGAAGACCAGGAACTGGCCAAAGCGCCCCTGCCCCGCCAACTGCGCCAAGGTCGGCCACCCGTCCAGATAGGCATACGAATCCGTGGACATGCCCGGTGTCAGCACGAAAGGCAAGCGCGCCAACACGGTAAGCGTGGCGACAACGATGCACGCCAGAAGCACCCGAC
The DNA here is from genome assembly GCF_052114665.1 of Stenotrophomonas sp. 2YAF22. Lineage (NCBI taxonomy): Bacteria > Pseudomonadati > Pseudomonadota > Gammaproteobacteria > Lysobacterales > Lysobacteraceae > Stenotrophomonas > Stenotrophomonas sp. 2YAF22. The sequence continues at coordinate 2,489 of NZ_JBFRFE010000182.1, forward strand.
GGCCGCCCGTTGCCGGGAGCAAGGTCGCCCGCAGTCCTATAGTGTGCGCAGCAGCAGCATTCATCGTGTAAACCTCTTGGTTTCTTGCAGCGATTCAGATCAGTAAGTGCTGGAGTTCTGCGGAGATAGCACCCAAACCAGATGACGGTCGATGATCAGCCATTGCGGGACCTCGGCGCGCGTCTCGATTTCCGCCTGAACCTTGGCGCACAACGTCTCTTCGCACTGCCGGGTGTAGAGGGAGAAGTCCTTGTACAGATAATTTCGGAGTGCACGATTGCTGTGAAGCCGCCCCATCAATTTATTGGCGTGAACGTCACCGAAGAGGATGACATCGTCTACCCGTCCCGCATTCTCCGCCTGCGCGCGGGCGATCTCCACGCCAGTACGCTGCATCGCCGGGTAGACGTGGCGTGTATCGGCGTACGTGCCGGCCCATAAAGTCACGCCGGTGTACACCAGTGGCAAAGCAAGCAGCAGACCGATCACGATGGTCTTCCTTTCATGGGCGAGGAAGATCACAGGAATGCACAGCAGCAGCCACAGCCAGACCGTAGAGCGCAACGGCATGGAAAGGCCGGACACGACCGAAAGTGACGCGTCGATGCCCAGCAACAAGCCGCCGAACAGCACCAACGCGAGGCATTGCGGGGCGCGGACGCGAAAACGGAAGCAAAGCAGGTACGCCAGTGCTCCGCCAATCAGCGCCGGCCACATGTCTTTCACGGCGGAAAACCAGCCGAGATAGCGCTCGATGTTTCCCAGCAGTGTTCCGCCGTGCATCAATGGCGTGGCCTCACGCCACGCAGCAGGCCGGATCGAGAAGGTGCCGTGGAAGATGTAGTTCAGTGTAAATACCAGCAGTACCGCGCAGGCAAAACTGGCGACATACACGAAACCGCCGAGAACGACGCTGCGCCTATCGCCCATGCAGCGCGTGGCATACATCAGCAGGAACAGCGGCCCGAATGAGGGGTAGAAAAGAAATCCCGAGACGACTGAAATCGCCATGACCAACCGCCGCGGGCCATCCGACTGGACCCGGAGCATCGCCAAGCAGCCCAAGACGGTGACAACAACACCAGTGACTTGGGTGACCGGCCACTGCATGGTCTCTGCGGTCATCGGCGAAAGAAAAAGCAACAGGGCGCCGAAAACGCCAGCCGATGGCGACACCACACGGCTTATCAGGACGCACATGAGTGAAAACGAGACCAGATACAGGCCGAACGCCGCCCTGATACCGAGGAGGTGACTGAACTGGGCCCAGATGACGTTGCCCCACCGCCCTTCCGAACCCGCCTTGCTCAGGGGCGTCTCGAAGCCTTGATCGAATCCGGACAGAAGCCAATCGAAGTCATCGTGGGCGACGAATGGGGCGGTAAGCTGGCCCAAGCTGTACATGCCCAGCAGGATCAGGACGATGTAACAGATGTAGCTGCGATCCAGGCGATCGAGGGTGATCTCGCAAAAACGTTCAAGTCGATTCAAATTGATACCTCGTCCGTTTCTCATCGTGGCCTGATCTGGCCAGCGACCGGGGGGCAGGGACACGCATCACGCGTCACAGATCCCAACCGTGCACGGCGCCAGGTTCGGGCATATACTACCTGACTGAGTGAATTTTCCTCCAGATTGAGACGGCCATGGCGACCCCCCCAGCGATTGACGACTCGGCGGACTTGATCGACCTTTCAATCGTCGTCCCGGCTTATCGCAGCGAGAAAACTCTGCCCGCGCTGGTCGCCGCCATCGATGCCGCCATCGGCGGGCGTTATTCGCTGGAACTGATCCTGGTCAATGACCGTAGTCCGGACGGCTCCTGGAAGGTGGCCAGCGAACTGGCCCGTACCCATTCCTGGGTCCGGGCGCTGAACCTGCGCAAGAACGTCGGCCAGCACATGGCCATCTTTGCCGGCCTGCGCGAATGCCGTGGCCGGGTCATCGTCACCATGGACGATGACCTTCAGCATGCGCCCTCGGACATCCCCACCCTGGTGGAAGCGCTGGATGACGACCATGACGTCTGCTACGGCAGCTTCCTGGGGCGCAAGCACGCCGCCTGGAAGATCCTCGGCAGCCACTTCAATGACCGGGTGGCGACCTGGCTACTGGAAAAGCCCAAGGGCCTTTACCTGTCTCCGTTCAAAGCGATGAAACGTGGCGTGCGCAACGAAGTGGTCCAGTTCCGCGGTCCTGCGATCTACCTGGACGGCCTGATCCTGTCGGCCACCTCGCGCGTCACCACCCGCACGGTCGGCCACCACGCGCGGGAGGACGGCACGTCGGGATACAGCCTGAAGAAGTCCATCTCGCTTTGGCTGAAGATGGCGACCAGCTTCTCTGTGGCTCCATTGCGGATGGCATCGCTGACCGGCATGACCATCTCGGCGGCGGGCTTCCTGTTTGCCGCCATCATCGTGATCCACAAGCTGTTGGACCCCGGCGTTGCCGTCGGTTGGTCGTCGCTGATTGTCGCCATCCTGATCATGGGCGGTGTGCAGCTGCTGGCCTTGGGGGCCATCGGTGAGTACGTCGGTCGCATTCTGCTCAACTTCACCACGCCCACTCAGTATTCCATCGCCGAACGTGTGGACTCGACGGTGGACACCGGGCTGTGAACCCGGCAGATATGAAGCAGCTGGCCGGCAAGCTGATCCGGTTCGGCGCAGTGGGGGGCATCAGCACCGTGCTGTTCTCGCTGTTGACCTGGTGGCTGGTGAGCAAGGAAAACCTGCACCCGGTATTGGCCACGGTGGTCGCCTACCTCCTGCTGCTGGCGCCCAATTTCGTCGCGCACAAGTACTTCACCTTCGGCGCCAAGGGTGAGACGGCGCGCCAATCCGGCAAGTTTCTGGTGGTGCACGGACTGAACATCGGCCTTTCCGCTGGCGGCATGGCGGTGATTTCGCAGTTGTCGCTGGATTACCGGCTGGGAATCCTCTTTTCCGCCATCGCGGTGCCGGTCATCGTGTTCATTGTTATGAACTTCTGGGTGTTCCGGGTCGCGCCCAAGCACTGATCCTGCCGGCGCGGTCGGTACCGCCGCCGACGCTCAATCGGCCGTTCCGCCAAGGCTCTGCTGCCAGCGCCACGCATCGGCGCAGATCTCCTGCAGCGATTTCTCCGCACGCCACCCCAGCACCTTGTTGGCTAGGCTCGGATCTGCCCAGCACTCACCTATGTCGCCAGCACGGCGTCCTTGGCGCTGATAGGGGATGGGCCGGCCGACAGCGGCAGAGAAGGCCTCGATCAACTCCAGAACCGAGTAACCTCTGCCCGTTCCCAGGTTGAGGGTAAGCTCGCGCACGTCACTGGCGGCCAACGCATCAAGTGCAGCGACGTGAGCCTTGGCCAGATCCACCACGTGGATGTAGTCGCGCACGCCGGTGCCATCGGGAGTGGCGTAGTCGTCGCCAAACACACGGATGTAGTCGCGCTGCCCTGCAGCAGTCTGCGTGATGTAGGGCGCCAGGTTGTTCGGCACCCCGCGCGGCAACTCGCCGATCAGCCCACTGGGATGGGCCCCCACCGGGTTGAAGTAGCGCAGGATAGCCGCTGACAGCCATTGGCCGGGCGCAGCCAGGCAGTCCCGGATCAGCCACTCGCCCACCAACTTGGTACTGCCGTATGGATTTCCAGGGCCCACCACGGCCGTCTCTGCGACCGGACAGGTTTCGGGCTGGCCGTATACCGTGGCAGAGGAACTGAACACCAGATGGCGGCACCCGACCTGCTGCATGACCTCCAGCAGGGTCGCGGTGCCGCCAACGTTGACGTCGTAATAGGTGGCCGGCAGCTGGGTGCTCTCCGACACCGACTTCAATGCGGCGAAATGAATGACCGCATCCGGCTGAAAGGCCTGGACGCTGGCCAGCAGGGCGGACCGATCACGGATGTCCAATTCATCCAGCGACAGTGCCTGGCCACTGATGCGCTCGATGCGCTCGACCATCCAGCGTTCGCTGTTGCAGAAGCTCTCGACGACGTGCACCTCATGACCCGCGGCGATGAGCTCCACCACTGTGTGCGATCCGACGAAGCCTGCGCCGCCAGTAACCAGAACCTTCACTGTGCAATCTCCTTGTACATCATGCGCCGTGCACGACGGCCCCGGCAGCAACGGTCTTGCCGTGCGCGAGATATCCCTCGAGGTTCTGAAGATCCCCACTGAAGTTCGACCACCGGCGATTGCGGACGAGCGACTCGAGCTGGCGCTTCACCAGAGCCTCGCGTGCCTCCGCCGAATGCCGCAACTGCTGCAGGCGCTGGACAAAGGCATCAACATCCCCTGCGTCGGCGACAAGATCCTGGGGCGAAAGGAAATCGACGATGCCGCCAACCGCGGGCGCGCAGATGGACAGACGCGCTGCCRCCACGTCGAACAGGATGGTAGGCGTACCCTCCCACGCGGTGG
>NZ_JBFRFE010000183.1:0-6901 GCF_052114665.1 Stenotrophomonas sp. 2YAF22
GGTGGCCACCGCCCTGGTCATGATGCAAGGGCTGCAGCAGGTCGAAATGCACGTTGGCCGGCCCGCTTGCCGCGAGGTTGTCCAGGGTGTCGCCGTATTCCTTGTGCAGCGGGCTCTGCCGCAACATCGCCAGCAGCTTGCCGGCATCGCCTTGGCTGTCGGCGCGGACGTACAGTGGCTGCTGGCCGAAATCCCGGATCCCGGCTTCGAACGTCTGCACCGCCACGCCAGCCAGATCGCCGCGGCCCTGCATGTGGAAACCGGGCCCAATGAAGGCGACATCGGCGTCCACCTGGCCCATCAACGGCCAATCGTGCTGGAAGCGGATGTCACCGTTGGTGATGTGCCCAGTGGCTTCGAAGCGGCCATCGTTGTTGTCGAACGGCCAGTCGTCCAGGTCACCACTGACCAGTCCGATGCCGTTGCGCACCTGGCCACCGGCCAAGGCCATGTCCAGCCAGTCGGTGGCGCCCTTGCTCATCCTGGAATGGATCCAGAAACGCTTGGCCGCGGTCATCGGTACGTCGTCCAGCTTGGCCGCCAGTTGCATCCACGGCCGGGTGCCATCGCCCTGGAACCAGAGACCACCGCGCACGTCGGCGGCGTAGTCGGTACCTTCCACACGCATCGCCGGGGTGCCGATGCGCCAGCCACCGGCCTCGTCGCGCCAACCGACGATCTGCCCGGCCAGGTGCAGGTCGTGACGCACGCCGAAACCGGTCGGCCAATCGAACTGCAGCTGGCGCTGGGGTTGCAGCTGCAGGCTGAAGCCGTTGGCATCGCCCTCGAAGCGGCCGCCCAGGCCACGCAGGCCCGGCGAGTTGCCGACGCTGGCAAAGCCCAGCGACTGCAGTTCGCCCTGTACCCACAACGGGCCACCCTGCTGGCCGCGCAACTGCACCTGTGCCACGTCCAGCTGCGGCTTGGCCAGGTACAGCCAATGCCGCAGGCCCGCATCCAGTCGGTCGCTGAGCGCCAGCGCGCGCAACGCGGTACCCGCCTGCGCTGCTGCGGCCTGCACCTGCATCTGCTTGCCCACCCGCAGTTGTAGCCCGTCGAGCTGCTGCTGGCTGCCATCGGCCTGCAGGCGCAGGCGCGGCACCTGCAGCGCCCAGCCTTCTGCCGTCCGCTGCCAACGCAGGCGCGCCTGCAGCCGTTGCAATTGAATTTCCGGGCGCGCCACGCCAGGCATCGGCGCGCCTTCGACACGCAGATCACGCAGATCCGAATCGGTGATCAGCGCCACCGGGGCGAAATCACGCAGGGTCAGCCACAGGTTGAGCTCGCCCTTGCCCTCGCGCAGGCGCATGCCGCCGGCCGCCAGCAACGGCGCCCAGGCACGGAAATCGATCGGATCGGCACCTACCCAGGCCTGGCCGGTGCCGCGCTGGCGATCCAGGTCCAGCACCGCCGTCAGCGGCAAGGCGTCGGTCTGTGCCCAGGCACGCACGCCCACCCGCAGGCGGTCGCCATCCACGCGCAGGCGCAGGTCGATACGTGGCAGGGTGGCGTCGACACCCAGTGCTGGCGCATGCACGCCGAGGCGGCCACCAATCACCTGCAGTTCGCCCAGCCGGCGCAACGCATCCAGCGGATCGCCGCCAGCGCGGGACTGCGGCAGGCCGCGCACCGACCAGCGGCCATCGGCGGCCTGCTGCAGGTCCAGCGCCAAGCCACGCAGCCGCAGTTCGGTCAGCGAACGGCCCGGCAACAGGCCGCTGTATATCGACACCAGCACCTCGGCTTCGCCGATGGCCAAGCCCTGGCCCGCGCCGATGCGCAGGCCCTTCAACTGCAGCAATGGACCGCGTCGGGTCCAGGTAGTGTCCAGGCGTTCGAAACGCACCGGTTGTCCGGCACGCGCACTCAGCCAGGCTGCGATCCGGTCCGGATGACGCTCAGCCAGCGGCAGCAGCTGGCTGAGGGTGCCGACCAGCAGGGCAAGCCCGACCAGGCCAACCGCGCATGCGGCGATGAAATGACGGCGGATCCTTCGCAGTCGCAGGCGCGGCGGCGCGCTCATCGGCCACCGAAAGCAGACAGTCGGCCTGGATCAGAGCAGAACAACATCGAACTGCTCCTGCAGGTACTGCTCGTCCGCCTGGAAGCGGATGCTCTTGCCGAGGAACTCCTCCAGCTCGGCCACGGCCGTGGATTCCTCATCGGTGATCCGCGCCACAACCTTGCTGGACGCGATAACCAGCAGGCGCGCGGCATCGAACTGGCGCACCGCGCGGGTGATCTCGCGGAAGATCTCGTAGGTCACCGTTTCGGTGGTCTTGATGGTGCCGCGGCCACTGCACTGCGGGCAGGTTTCCGACAGCTGGCGCTCCAGGCTTTCCACCGTGCGCTTGCGCGTCATCTCCACCAGGCCCAGCGGCGAGAAGTCGTACACCGTGGTCTTGGCATGGTCGCGGGCCAGCGCCTTTTCCAGGGTACGCAGTACCTGGCGGCGATGCTCGGCGTCATCCATGTCGATGAAGTCGATGATGATGATGCCGCCCAGGTTGCGCAGGCGCAGCTGCCTCGCCACCGCCTGCGCGGCCTCCAGGTTGGTGCGGAACACCGTCTCTTCCAGGTTGCGCTGGCCGAGGAACGAGCCGGTATTGACGTCGATGGTGGTCATCGCCTCGGTCTGGTCGATCACCAGGTAGCCACCGGATTTCAGCGGTACCTGCTTGTCCAGCGCACGGCCGATCTCGTCCTCGACCCCGAACATGTCGAAGATCGGACGATCGCCGCTGTACAGCTCGATCTTCTCTGCCAGCACCGGCATGTACTTGGCCACGAACGCCTGCAGCTGGGCGAAGGTCTCCTTCGAGTCCACCTTGACCTTGTCCACGTCCTTGCGGATCAGGTCGCGCACCGAACGCAGCGGCAGGCTCAGGTCTTCATAGATGTTGCTGCACGACGCCGCCTCGCGGCCGCGGCGCTCGACCACGTTCCATACCCGTGACAGGTAGGCGATGTCTTCGGCGATGGCCTCGGCCGGCTGGCCTTCGGCATTGGTGCGCACGATGTAGCCGTAGCCGCCGTGCTGGGCCGACAGTTCGGTCACCAGCGCCTTCAGCCGCGCGCGCTCGCCTTCGTCCTCGATGCGCGCCGACACGCCCACCACCTTCGACTGCGGCAGCAGCACCATGTAGCGGGAGGGAATGCTGATCTGGGTGGTCAGGCGTGCGCCCTTGGTCCCGATCGGATCCTTCACCACCTGCACCACGATGTCCTGGCCGTCGCGCAGCAGCTCCACGATCGGCACGCTGGACGGCGGCGGCAGGGTCGTGTTCTCGGTATCGGCGCTGGCCACCGGCGCCGGCCGCACCACGTCGTTGGCGTGCAGGAACGCGGCGCGCTCCAGGCCCACTTCGACGAATGCCGCCTGCATGCCCGGCATGACCCGTTGCACCTTGCCCTTGTAGATGTTGCCGACCACACCCCGGCGCCAACCGCGCTCGATGTGCAGTTCCTGCAGCATGCCGTTCTCGATCACCGCGACCCGGGTTTCGCGCGGGGTCACATTGACCAGGATTTCCTCAGACATCGGCAGCCTCCCTGGCGGCATCAGCAGTTGGGGCCAGCACGCCGCAGCGGGCCAGCAGACGATCGGTATGCAGCAACGGCAGCCCCATGACGCCGGAGTAGCTGCCGGAAAGGTGTTCGATCCAGCGCTCGGCACCGCCCTGGATGGCATAGGCACCCGCCTTGTCCAGCGGCTCGCCGGTGGCGACGTAGGCAGCGATGTCGGCGGACTCGATGGCGGCGAAGGTGACCTCGGAAACGACCAGTTCGCTGTCCAGTCCCTGCGCGTCCACCACCACCACGGCGGTCATCACCTGATGGGTGCGCCCGGCCAGCCGTGCCAGCATCGCCCGCGCGTCGGCCGCGTCGGCCGGCTTGCCGAATACTTCGCCATCGAGCACCACTTCGGTATCCGACCCCAGCACCCTCGCCTGCGGGTCCTCGGCCAGCACCCGTGCCAGGCCGGCGCGCGCCTTGTCGGCGGCGACCCGGCAGACATAGTCCTGGGCACTTTCAGAGGCCGCGCGCTGCTCGACGACCTCCAGGTCCAAGGCCTGGAAAGGGTGTCCGAGTCGGGCCAGCAGCTGGTTGCGTCGGGGGGAGCGGGAAGCAAGATAGAGCATCGACACAGCATAACCTGACGCCGGTACCTGAATCGTCGGACAATCCTTCCCCGGCGCCTGCAACCCCGAACGGACTCACAACGCGTTCATCGCTACGACACCACCCTCAGCGCCACAACAAGGAGATCCCATGCGTCGCACCGCCACCCCGCTGCTGCTTGCCCTGTCCCTCGCCCTTGGAGCTTCGATGACCGCCCATGCCGATCCGTCGTCGCCGTCGATCGCCGCCGCGGCCGAAGGCACCCTGCTGAACATCTCGGCCAACGCCGAAGCCACCCGCGTGCCGGACGTGGCCACGCTGTCGGCCGGTGTGGTCACCCAGGCCGCCGACGGCAACAGCGCCATGCGCCAGAACGCCCAGCAGATGGACAAGGTCCTGGCCGCGATCAAGGCCGCCGGCATCGCCGAGCGCGACGTGCAGACCAGCGGCGTCAGCCTCAACCCGCAGTACCGTTATGCCGACAACGAAGCACCGAAGATCACCGGCTACCAGGCCAGCAACACCGTCAGCCTGAAGGTCCGCGACATCGCCAAGCTCGGCAAGGTGCTGGACGCGCTGGCCGCGCAGGGCGCCAACCAGATCAACGGCCCGCAGTTCGAGATCGACCAGCCCGAGCCGGTCTATGACGAAGCGCGCCTGGCGGCACTGAAGAAGGCCCAGGCCCGTGCCCAGACCTATGCGAAGTCGCTTGGCCTGCAGGTGCGCCGCATTGTCAGCATTTCCGAGAACGCCGGTGGCGGTTTCCGCCCGATGCCGATGATGCGTGCGCAGGCCGCCGGCATGGCAATGGACAAGGCCACCCCGGTCGCCCCGGGTGAATCGACCGTCTCGGTGAACCTGGACGTGGTGTTCGAACTGGGCCGCTGAGGCTCCTTCCGTTCAACCGACGGCGCCCTGCGGGGCGCCGTTTTCGTTTCCACCGCCGCCGTGCCGGCAGCGTTACATGAAGGGCAGCTCAACGCTGCCGCCCCTGCCTCTAGGCAGTGGTGGAGGCCGCGCGCTAATGATTGACTGCCAGCCGCGTGCGGCAACCCCGATGGCGGCCCTGGTGCGTTGAGGACTTCGACACTGGCATGGAGGTGGACCATGGTTCGTACGTATCCCGTAGTACCCCTGCACTTCGATCCCGCCCGCGTTGCCGCCTGGAGTGCGGCCATCGCCCTGCATCTGCTCGCGCTTCTGTTGTTGCTGATCCCGGCGACCTACCAGGCCGTCACCGCACTTCCCCGCGACCAGACCACGATCCGGTTCATTCCGAAGGAAGACCCGAAGCCGCCGGCACCGGTGCCGACCGAGCCTGAAAAGGTGGAGGTGGTGCACAAGCGGCAGGCCACGCCGGTGCCCGCACCGCTGCCGACGCCCACCGCGACCGTCGAGGAGGCCCAGGGCATCATCCTGCCGGCAGCCGAGCCGACCGCGGTGCAGGCTGCGCCGACCATTGCCCCGTCCACGCCGCTGGCCGGCGCCCAGCTGCAGTACCGCAGCAACCCGCCGCCCAGCTACCCGATCCAGGCCCTGCGCAATCACGAACAGGGCACGGTGCTGCTGCGGGTGGAGGTGGACCCCAGCGGACAGCCGGTGAACGTCAGCATCGAACGCAGCAGCGGCTCGCGCAGCCTGGACCAGGCCGCCCGCCAGCAGGTGCTGCGCCACTGGCGTTTCGTGCCGGCCGAGCGTGATGGCATGGCCGTTCCGGCCATCGGCATGGTGCCGGTGCAGTTCTCCCTGCCCAACTGACCCCTGGGCCGGCCCGGCACCTGCCGGGCCGGCAGTAACGGTGAATGGGCCGGAACAGGGCCAATCTGCCCGGTTATTTGAACTTCGTTGGAAAACCGTTACGAATTTAGTAAAACTTCACACCTTCGTCACCTGCCGGAAACCTAGATTGACGCGTCCCGGGACACACCGGAGACAGCCCTCAATGCTCGAGTTTTCCAGTCAGGAGAGAAGCTGTGAAACACCCGATCCAACGGCCCGCCAGCCGCCGCCGCAACCACCTGGCAACGTCCATCACCCATATCCTCACCGGCGGTGCCCTGCTGCTCGCCGGAGCCGTGGCTTCCTCTTCTGCATTCGCGCAGGAACAGGCCACCAACCTTGACCGGATCACCGTCACCGGTTCGAACATCCCGCGCACCAACACCGAGACACCGTCGCCGGTGCAGGTGGTGACCCGCCAGGAAATCGATCGCACCGGCAAGACCTCGCTGGCCGAGTACCTGCAGACCATCACCGCTGATGGTGCCGGCTCCATTCCCAAGACCTTCGGCAACGGCTTCGCCGGCGGCGGCGCCGGCATTTCGCTGCGCGGCCTGGGTGCCGGCTCCACGCTGGTGCTGTTGAACGGCCGCCGCATGGCCACCTATGGCCTGGCCGATGACGGCCAGAAGGTGTTCACCGACCTCAGCACCATCCCGCTCGACGCAGTCGAACGCGTTGAAGTGCTGAAGGACGGCGCCTCGGCAATCTACGGCTCCGACGCCATCGCCGGCGTGGTCAACATCATCCTGCGCAGCGACTTCCAGGGCGTGATCCTGCGTGGTTCCTACGGCCTGTCCGGCGACAGCGACGGCGACGCCAAGAAGGCGACCCTGACCGCGGGTACCGGCGACCTGGCCAGCGACGGCTGGAATGCATTCTTCAGCCTGGACGTCGGCAAGACCGACGCCATCAAGATCAGCGACCGCAAGAACCGCAAGTGGATCGGCACCGGCGACACCCGCCAGTGGGGCTATGACAAGACCGCACAGTTCCTGGG
>NZ_JBFRFE010000184.1:0-6873 GCF_052114665.1 Stenotrophomonas sp. 2YAF22
CCGCCGGGATGCGTGGAATGTCGGGTTGCCGGCCAGCGGCCGGCACTGCCCGCCGTCCAGCCTCCGGGGCACTCAGCCCAGCAGCGAACTCTCGCCGCGGCTCTTGCCGCCGCCCTGCGGCGCGGCCATCCACATGCGGCCGGCCAGGCGCGAGAACGGCAGCGACTGCAGCCAGACCTTGCCCGGCCCGGTCAGCGTGGCCAGGAACACGCCTTCGCCGCCGAACAGCACGCTTCGGATGCCTTTGACCCGGCGCACGTCCATGTCCACGGTCGGGTGGTAGGCGACGATGCAGCCGGTATCGACGTCCAGGCGTTCGCCGGCGGCCAGCTCACGCTCGACCACGCAGCCGCCGGCATGGATGAACACCCAGCCATCGCCTTCAAGCTTCTGCATGATGAAGCCCTCGCCGCCGAACAGGCCGGTCATGATCTTGCGCCGGAACTGCACGCCGATCTGCACGCCGCGCGCGCCCGCCAGGAAGCTGTCCTTCTGGCAGATCAGGCGCCCGCCGTGCTGGTCCAGCTTCATCGCCAGCACGGTGCCGGGATAGGGCGCGGCGAAAGCGACCTTGCCGCGGCCCTGGCCAGTCTGCGTGTAGACGGTGGCAAACAGGCTCTCACCGGTCAGCACGCGCTTGCCGGCCGCCATCACCTTGTCCATGAAACCGCCGCCCTGGCTACCGCGCGCGCCGCCGCCGAAGACGGTGTCCATCTGCACCGAGGCGTCCTTGAACATCAGCGCGCCGGCCTCAGCCACCGCACCTTCGCCGGGATCCAGCTCGATTTCCACGAACTGCATTTCATGGCCGACGATGCGGAAGTCGATGCGGTCGGCGTGGCCACCGGTTGACGCTGTCGCGACTGCAGGGGGGATTGCAGGCATCGGCGGCGGCGCCGCGGCGCCGGTGCCGGCCTGCTGCAAAGCGGCGATTTCGGACACCGGTGTCCACCCTGTCATGCCCTGGCACCAGGCCAGCGCGCGCGGATTGGCCTGGGCGAAGCGGCGCGCAGCCTCCTCGTCGAACGGACCGACACGGTCGGCCTGGCCGGGAGCATGGAAGTACCACTGGGTCATCGCAGCAGGTCCGTTGCGGGGAAAAACCCGGAGTCTAGCGGCAGCGTCCGGCGGCGCGCGAGGCGGCCATGAACGATCGGCATTTGCGAGGGAGGTGCTGTATTGCAACAATTATCTGGTAGCGCCGTTTTACCACCCCTCCAAACACAGCCTACCGCCATGTCTCCGACCCGTACTTCCCGTGGCCGCTCTCCGGTCGCGCGCCCGCTCGTTGTCGCTCTTTCCGCCCTGCTGCCGCTGGTAGCAGCCGCCCAGGAAACCCCCGCCGCCAAGGATCCGGTCGCCCYCGATGCGCTGCAGGTGACTGCACAGCGTCGTGTCGAGAACGCCAAGGACGTGCCGGTTGCGATCAGCGCGATCCAGGGCGAAAAGCTCGACGTGCTCGGTTCGGCGGGCGATGACATCCGCTTCCTCGCTGCGCGCGTGCCGAGCCTCAACATCGAGTCGTCCTACGGCCGTGCCTTCCCGCGCTTCTACATCCGCGGCCTGGGCAACACCGATTTCGACCTCAATGCATCGCAGCCGGTCTCGCTGGTGTACGACGATGTGGTGCAGGAAAGCCCGCTGCTGAAGGGCTTCCCGCTGTTCGACCTGGCCGGTGTGGAAGTGCTGCGTGGTCCGCAGGGCACCCTGTTCGGGCGCAACACCCCGGCCGGCGTGGTCAAGTTCGATTCGGCGCGGCCGTCGCAGGATGCCGATGGCTACGTGCGCGTGGGCTACGGCACCTACAACAGCTGGAACGTGCAGGGCGCCTACGGCGGCCCGCTGACCGACCGCTGGTCCGCGCGCGTGTCGGCCATCTACCAGCGTCGCGACGACTGGGTCGACAACACCCGTGCCGGTGCGCCCAACAGCGGCTTCGAAGGCTATGACGAAGCCGCCGGCCGCGTGCAGTTCCTGTACGAAGGCGATGATTTCGAAGCGTTGTTCAACCTGCACAAGCGCAAGCTCAACGGCACCGCCCGCCTGTTCCGCGCCAACATCATCGAGAAGGGCGGCAACGCGCTGGTCGAGAACTTCGACCGCGACAAGGTCGCCAACGACGGCGTCAATTTCTCCGACCTGGAAACCTGGGGCGGCAGCGCGCGCCTGCAGTGGAACCTCGGTTCGGTGACCCTGCATTCGATCACCGGCTACGAGACCGCCGAATCGCTCAACCGGGGCGACATCGACGGTGGCTATGGTGCGGCGTTCCTCGGCGCGGGCAACTCCGGCCCGGGCCTGATTCCGTTCTCGTCCGAGTCGGCCGACGGCCTGCCGCACCACCGCCAGTGGACCCAGGAATTCCGCGTGGAATCCAACGAATGGGGCCGCTTCGATTGGCAGGCCGGCGTCTTCTACTTCGATGAAGACGTCACCATCAACAACTTCAACTACGACTCGCTGACCCCGGGCAACCCGCAGACCGGCCACGTCGTGCAGCAGCAGCGCAACAAGGCATGGGCGGTGTTCGCTTCGGGCGACTTCGATGTCACCGACCGCTTCAAGCTGCGTGCCGGCGTGCGCTATACGCAGGACAAGAAGGACTTCAGTGCCAGCGTGCTGCAGGCCGTGCCGTTCGGCACCCCGGTCAGCGGTCCGTACCTGGCCAACACCGACGTCAACGACGTCAGCTGGGATGTCAGCGGCGTGTACAAGCTGACCGACAACGTCAATGCCTATGCACGCGTGGCCAAGGGCTTCCGCGCACCGTCGATCCAGGGTCGCCTGGCGTTCGCACCGGGCCTGTCGCAGGCCGATTCGGAGAAGGTGATTTCGTACGAAGCCGGCATCAAGGCCGACCTGTTCGAACGTCGTGCGCGCCTGGGCTTCAGCGTGTTCCGCTATGACGTGGACGGCCAGCAGCTGATTGCCGTCGGTGGCACCAACAACACCGCCACCCTGCTCAACGCCGACAAGACCATCGGCCAGGGCGTGGAGCTGGACCTGGAAGCCTACCTGGCCGACAACGTGCTGCTGACCTTCGGCAGCAGCTACAACGACACCGAGATCAAGGACAAGAACCTGGCGGTGGCGGTCTGTGGCGGCGGTTGCACCATCACCGACCCGACCACGGTCATCAATGGCGGCACCTATGCGCTGGTCAACGGCAATCCGCTGCCGCAGGCACCGAAGTGGATCCACAACGCGACCCTGCGCGTGGGCTTCCCGCTCAGCGATGGCAGCGAGCTGTATGCCTACACCGACTGGGCCTACCGCAGTGCGGTCAACTTCTTCATCTACGAGTCGCCGGAATTCCGCGGCCGCAGTTCGCTGGAAGGTGGCCTGCGCCTTGGTTACAACTGGGATTACGGCCAGTACGACGTAGCCGTGTTCGGCCGCAACCTGACCAACCAGACCCGCGTGGTCGGCGCGATCGACTTCAACAACCTGACCGGCTTCCTCAACGAGCCGCGGACCTGGGGCGTGGAGTTCACCGCGAAGTTCTGATGCGGTTGCAGCAGTGATGCAATGACGAAGGGCCGGCGTAATGCCGGCCCTTCTGTTTTTCGCGTCCGCCGGGCATGGCCCGGCGCTACCCATGCGTCGCGTCCGGTAGTGCCGGCCGCTGGCCGGCAACACGCGATCCGGCGCGCGCTTACAGCGCGCTCTGCGGGCGCACCTTCAGCACGGCGTTTTCGGTGGCGCAGTCGCGGCTGGAATGCAGGCCGGCCTTGCGCGCGGCAGCGATTTCCTTGCGTGCGGTCAGCAGATCCTTGTTGAACGCGGCGTTGTCATGCAGGCGGGCAACGGCGGTTGCGCCCATGAAGCGGCCTTCGAGGATGTCGCTCTGCCAGTGCACGTTGCACACCAGGCGGCTCTCGCCGTAGTTGCGGCCACGGGCCTGGATGGCATCGGCGCGGTCCGGTGCGATCTCCGACAGGATCAATGCCCATGCCCAGCCGATCGAGGTGTGGCCGGACGGGTAGGAGCCGTTGCTGCGCAGGCCCTCCTCATCCTTCGGCGAGCAGGTCGGCTCGCCGTTGACCATGAAAGGACGCGGGCGCTGGTACTTGTTCTTGGCGGCCTTGGTGGCAGCACTGGCGTCGATGCGGCTGCGCTCCAGCAGGCGGTACAGGGCCGGGGTCTTCACTGCATCGACGTCGATGTCGGCGGCGCAGGAAAAGTGGTTGGCGCCTTCCGGGAAGCCGAGTTCGGCATCGACACTTGCCTGGGCGAAGCGCGGGCTGCCGCGCAGCGCGCGTGCTTCACGGCTGACCTGCTCGTCCAGCGCAAAGGCCGCCGAGCCGGCGGCCGGTGGTGCCGGCACCAGATCGATGCTGGCCGGCACTGCGGTCTTGTCCAGGTAGCCCACGGCCTTGGTGGTGACGTTGGCTTCGACGGCGGTCGGTTTGCTGGCGGTGGTGGCGGCGCAGCCGGCCAGCGACAACGCGATGGCCAGGCCCAGCAGCGGCCGGGCAGGGGGGAGGATCGACGACATGGGCAGACTCGGGCAGGGAACTCGCCGGCCATGATCGCAGCCTCGATTGCCGGCCGCAGCGTCCATCGGTCATACGGCCAGACCCGGCATGGTCCCGCTGCACTGGATGAAAACGGTCATCAATTGTCGGCAATCTCCTGAATCCGGGCGCAGCGCACGGACTTTCACGCGCTGCCGCCACGAGCATCAGGTCACAGCCGGGCCGGGGGGATCCGCTGAAAGGGAGAGAAGCGATGCGCAGCACCGCAACAGGAAGTACCGTCCTGGCCCTGGTCCTGGGGCTGGCGACCGCCCCGGCGCAGGCCGCCGACGTCTACGGCGTGGCCTTCGTGCATGGCACCGGCGCGCAGACCAATGCCACGCAGGACTACTGGCAGCCGGCGATCATCGACACCGTCCGCCAGGGCCTGCCGAACAGCAGCAACTACGTGGTCATCAACTGCGACTTCACCCAGTACATGTGGAAGCCGGAAGCGGCCGGTTGCCTGGCCAACCAGCTCACCGGCTTCATCGACAGCCGTGGCATCACCCAGCTGGTGGTGATCACCCATTCCAACGGCGGCAACGTGATGCGCTGGATCCTGTCCAACCCCACCTACGACAGCCGCTACCCGAAGATCATCAACCGGGTGCGCAAGGTCACTGCGCTGGCGCCCTCCTCGGCAGGTACGCCGCTGGCCGACGCCGTGCTCAACGGCAATACCTTCGAAACCTCGCTGGGCTGGCTGCTGGGCTACAAGAGCGATGCCGTGCGCATGCAGCAGGTGGGACACATGGCCACCTACAACGCGCAGAACCTGTACGGCACCGCCGGCCGCCCGGCCCTGCCCAAGCCGTTCCGCGCAGTGGTCGGCAGCGATGTCGAGTCGGCGGTGTGGGACAGCAACAGCTACTGCGGTGGCTACGCCGCCAACGTCGGCCTGGAGTTCACCCAGAACTGGCTGTCGTCGTGCTCGGACGGTTTCCTTGAATGCAGCAGCCAGAAGGCGGCCGGCACCCTGTGGTTCACCGACAAGGCGCGCACCCAGGGCGCCGAGCCGCTCAGCCACAACCAGAGCCGCCGCGAGTGCTTCGGCCTCGGCAGCATCCTGCGCAACGACCTGACCCAGTGAGGGAGATGACCATGACGATCCATTCCACCTTGCTGGCTGCCGCCGTGCTGGCAGTCCTTTCCAGCGCATCGGCGCAGGCCGCGCAGCCGCTACGCGTCGCCGCTGGCGACCAGATTCCCGCCGGCCTGGTTGCCGCGCCGCTGCCGGCCGATGAAAGCGAGCACTCGCCGCTGGCCTTCGCCTGGGCGCTGGACCCGGCACAGCCACTGCAGGCTCCCGGTCCCCAGGCCGCCATCAGCCGCAGCTACTGGCAGCAGGTCGACGCTGCCGAACTGCAGCGCGGCCTGGAACTGCCCCTGAGCGCACCGGATGCGGTGATCCAGCTCAGCCCGGCGCCGGGCGCCCGCGCGCTGCCGGCAAGCTCGCTGCAGGTACGTGATCCGGCGGGGCGCAGCAGCGTCGCGCGCAGTGTCGACGCACGCCAGCTGCAGGATGCGGGCATGCCGGTCGGCGATGGCAGCAGCATGCTGCGCACCGGTACCACCAGCGTGGCCGGTGTTTACCGCCTGCAGAGTGCGCAGGCGCAGGGCCGCTATGTGGTGCAGGTGCTGGAGCCCAACAGCCCGCTGCGGATGGAAGTGCAGGCCAGCCAGGCGCAGGTGTTGGCTGGTGGCAACGTGCAGCTGCAGGCGCGTCTGCTGGAAGACGGGGCCAGCGCGGCGGCGTTGCGTGCACGGCGTGGCAGCCTCGGCGGCGAAGCGTTGCTGGTCGCACCCGATGGCCGCAGCTGGCCGCAGCGGTTGCTGCGCACCACCGATGGCAGCCTGCGTGCACAGGTAAGGATTCCGGCCGAGGCCAGCAACACGCAGGGCCTGTGGGAGCTGCAGGTGTTCGCCCAGGCCGACGGCGTGCTGCGCGATGGCAAGGTCGCCTTCGCGGTGGCCAGGCCGACTGCCCGCTTCGTCGGCCAGGCCATGCCCGATCCCTCCAGCCGCCAGGTCAGTCTGCCGTTGCAGGTGGCCGCCGCCGGCCGCTACGAGGCGCGTGGCACCCTGTATGCCACCGCAGCCAACGGCCAGTTGCAGCCGGTGGCGCAGGCGCATGCCGCAGCGTGGTTCGATGGCCCGGGCCGCGGCGCGCTGGTACTGCCCTTCGACCAGGCCGCGTTGCCTGCCGGCTTCGGTGCGCCCTATGAACTGCGCGACCTGCAGCTGCAGGACCAGAGCCGGATGGCACCGATCGAGTCGCGCGCGCTGGCGTTGCGGTTCTGAAGCAGGGCGTGGCGGGCCGGACGTCCGGCCCGCCACAGACGCGGTGTCACCC
>NZ_JBFRFE010000185.1:0-6860 GCF_052114665.1 Stenotrophomonas sp. 2YAF22
GCCCGGGCGCCGCCCATGCCGAGGCGATGGCCACCGCACTGCGTGCCACGCGGCTGATGGGTCACCCGCTGGTATCCGCACTGGCCAGCCAGCTGCTGCTGGATGGCTCGGCGCAGGCGCTGCTGGCGCAGGTGCGCGAGGAAGCGCGCGAGCGCACGCGGATGGCGCGGTATCTGCTGGCGCCCTCGTTGCTGGAGCGCGCCGATGGGCTGCATGCGTGGTGCCGGGTGCCAGCGCCGTGGACCGACGCCACGCTGGTGCGTACGGCGCAGCTGCAGGGCCTGGCGATCGCGCCTTCATCGGCGTTCTGTCCGCCGGGCGCGCCGTTCGCGAGCGGCGTGCGGCTGTCGTTGGGATTGGCTGCGGACCGGCGGCAACTGGAGAACGCGCTGCGGCGGATCGATCGGTTGTTGTTGTCCGATGCGTTGCCGGCGATTGACCGGTAGTGGAAGGGCATCCACGCATGGCGTGGATCTACTGGGCCTGTTCCGGTAGATGCCAACCTTGGTTGGCAACGCCCGTTCACGCCATGCGTGGGTACATTTGCAATCGTTGCCACCCCATTTCAGTAGATCCACGCCATGCGTGGATGGGTGTTGCGCCTACCCCAGCGCGGCCAACGCCTGCACCAGCGCATCCATCTGCGCGGGGCGGGTGAACACCGATGGTGTCACCCGCACGCAGGCGCCGGAGTCCAGGCCATCGCGATGGGTGGTGAATATCCGATGTTCATCCAGCAGCCGTTTCTGCAGCGCCAGGTTGTCTTCCACCGAGGCATGGCCACGCAGGCGGAAGCTGGCCAATGCACTGGCCAACGCCGGATCCGGCGACGACAGCACCTCGATATGCGCCATTTGCCGCGCCGCCACCGTCCAACGCTCACGCAGGTAGCGCAGCCGCGCCTGTTTGTTCGCTGCGCCGATGCGCTGATGCAGCGCGATGGCCTCCGGCAGCGCCAGATAGGCGGCGAAGTTGACCGTGCCGGTGTGCACGCGACTGCCCACGCGGCCGTCGTCGGTCTCGCCCATGTACGGATCCAGGTCGGCCACGCGTCCTTTGCGCACGTACATCGCGCCCACGCCCACCGGTGCGCCGATCCACTTGTGCAGGTTGATGCCAACGAAATCGGCCTTCAGGTCCGGCACCGCGTAGTCGATCTGGCCAAAGCCATGTGCGGCATCGACAATCACATCGATGCCGCGCGCCCGCGCACGCTCGGCGAGCTCGGCCACCGGCAGCACCAGCCCATGGCGGTGGCTGACCTGGGTCAGCAGTACCAGTTTCAGGCGCGGCAGGCGCGTGAACGCCTCATCGTAGGCCTGCAGGATCTGCTCATGGGTGGGCACCACCGGCAGTGCGATGCGCTCGACCTGCACGCCACGACGCTGCTGCAGCCAGCGCATCGCGTTGATCATGCTGTCGTAGTCGATGTCGGCGTACAGCACCTGGTCGCCCGCGGCCAACCGGTTGTAGCCGCCGATCAGCGCGAGCATCGCTTCGGTGGCGCCACGGGTCAGCGCGATCTCGTCGGCGCCGACGCCAAGCATGTCGGCCACCTGCCGATGCACGGCCATGTACTGCGCCGGGAACGCGTGGCGACCGTACCAGGCATTGCCCCGGTTCACTTCGGCGGTATGCCGCTGGTAGCTGGCCAGGGTCTGCTTGCCCATCGCGCCCCAGTAGCCGTTCTCCAGGTGGTTCACTTCATCGGTGATGTCGAAGTGGCTGGCGACGGCGGCCCAGTACGACTCGTCACGGGCCAGCACATCCGGCGTCGTGGAAGGTGCAGGAATGTCCATCGGCACAGCGTAGCGCGCGGCGGCCATGGCAGGCAGTGAAGACAGCGCCGCAGCGGCCGGCAGCAGCGCGCCGGCACGCAGCAGGGAACGGCGGCAGCTGTCCATCAGAAGGTCAGCCGGTACTGCGCGTACACGTTGGCGCCGTCGGTGTCGTACGGCGCGTTGCGCGAATAGATCAGGCCACGGCTGGCCTGGAAGGTGGCTTCATCCGGATAGCGGTCGAAGACGTTGTCGGCACCCATGCGCAGGCTGTGGTGTTCGTTGATGCGATAGCCCACGGCCAGGTCGAGGAAGGTCATCGCACCGAACTGCTGGTAGATATCGCCGGTGGCATTGCCGGTGGAGTCGGTCCACTTGCCGTAATAGCGCACGCGTGCCATCAATGACCACGCGCCGACGTCCCAGCTGCCGGTGAAGCTGCCCTTGTGCTCGGGCAGGCGGTCTTCGAACAGCACGCGCTGGGTCTCGTTGGTGGCCACCGAGGTGCTGCCGTTGTCGACGCGGGTCTGGTTGTAGTTGTAAGCCAGGGTCAGCGTCATCCGCCCTGCGCCGAGGTCGCGCAGGTAGTTGCCGACCACATCCACGCCGGTGGTGGTGGTGTCGAAATCGTTGGTGAAGTAGTTCACCGAGGTATAGCCCAGCGGGTTCGGCGTGCCGGCCGGAATGGCGAAGCTGGCCGACTGGCTGAAGCGGTCGCTGAGCGTGATCCGGTAGACATCGACCGACCCCGACAGGCCCAGGGCGGTGCGCCAGGTCAGGCCCAGCGAGGCCGTGCGCGATTCTTCCGGGGTCAACGGCTTGGCACCCAGCAGCTGCGCCAACGGATCGCTGGGCGACAGGCGGCCGCTGGTGAAGATCTGCAGCGTGCGCGTGTCCAGGCCCTGGGTGGTGCTGGTGGTGTTGAGCTGGGCCGGCGTGGGCGCGCGGAAGCCGGTGGAGAGCGTGCCGCGCAGCGCCACGTCCGGGGTGATCGCAAAACGTGCCGACAGCTTGCCATCCACCGTGCTGCCGAAGCTGGAGAAGTCTTCATAGCGACCGGCCGCGCCGATGCTCCAGCGCTCGCCCAGCGGCACTTCCATGTCCACGTAGGCGGCCTTGCTGCGCTGGCTCCACTGCCCGGCCTGGCTGGCCGAGAAGCCCGGCGCGCCGTTGGAATTGGCTTCCAGGCCCGCCGCAGCGCCACGGCCCACCGCATACGAGGCCGGGTCGCCGGCGCGCACCTGGTAGGTCTCCTGGCGGAACTCGGCACCGAAGGCGACGTTGACCGGTTTCGACAGCGCAGCCACGTCCCATTCGTAGTTGAAGTCCGCATTGGCGTTCTTCTCGGTCTGGGTCAGCCGGCCGAGGTCGAAGGAGGTCGGGCTGTCCGGGCCCAGCGAGGCGTTGATGGAGTTGTCCAGGCCGTAGTCGATGGCATTGCGGCCATACGAGGCGCTCAGGTCCCAGCGCAGCTTGGGCGTGATCTCACCACGCAGGCCCGCGACCAGCTGCAGGTCGTTCTGGGTGTTGCCGTACTGCGGGCTGAAGCCCACCGGATACAGCGAGCGCAGGTTCCAGCCCGGGAAGATGCTGGTCGTACGGTACGCGCCGGTGGTGGTATCGGGGTTGCGCCAGTTGAAATCGCTGACGCCGTCGCTGTGGCTGTACAGGCCGAAGGCATACAACTCCAGGGTGTCGCTGGCATTGGCCTTCAGGTTGAAGCCCACGCGGCGGCTTTCCAGCTCCGGCTGCCCCCAGCGCTGCACCGGGTTGGGCACGTCCAATTCGGGATGCGCGGCCTGGAAGGCGATGGCGTCGGGACGCTGGCGCGTGCGTGAGGTCGCATCGGAGTTGGACGRTTCGGCGAACAGGGCGAGGCTGCCGTAGTCACCCAGCGCCCAGCCGGTGCGCGCACTGAAGTCGCGCGAGGCGCCATCGCCCTGCGCGTACTGCGAATAGCCCGCAGTGATCTCGGTGCCCGGGCTGTCCTCCAGGATGATGTTGATGACACCGGCGATGGCATCCGAGCCGTACTGCGCCGACGCCCCATCGCGCAACACTTCGATGCGCTTGATGGCGCTGGTCGGAATCTGGGCCAGGTCGGCAGCCTGTGCGCCGCGGTTGCCAAGCAACGCACTGCGATGGAAGCGGCGGCCGTTGACCAGCACCAGCGTCTGGTCCGGCGACAGGCCACGCAGCGTGGCCGGGCGCACGAACACCTGGCCATCGGCCATCGGCAGGCGCTGCACCACGAACGAAGGCACCAGCTGCGCCAGCACGTCCTTCAGGTCGGTGGAGTCGACCGACTGGATGTCCTGCTTGGTGAACACGTCCACCGGCGCCAGGGTTTCAAACTGGGTGCGGTTGGAGGCACGGGTACCGGTGACCAGCATCGCATCGAGCTGGGTGGGCGCAGCGGCGTTGCCACTGCTGCTGGTGCCTGCCGTTCCGGCATCTGCAGCGATCGCGCCTCCTGCGCTGACCAGACCAAGGGCGAGGAGGATGGAACGCGACAGCTTCGAACGATGCACGGCAGGACTCCGGGAAGGCACGACAGGGCCAGGTGGGACCTGGACAAGGCGCGCAGTCTCGGGGCGGGATGTGAAGCAGCGATGACGTGGAGACGACAGTTGCGACCGCTGGAGGTGCAGCCGCCGCCCATGCCGGGCTCTGTGCTATCCGGCAGTGTCGTCGTCGAAGCCGAAGACGGCGGGCCGCGCCGTCCGCAGCGGGATGAACAGCGCGATCGCGAAAACGAACAGGAAAGGCGCGGAGAGGATGGCAGTGTCCTCGGTTCCGAAGGCAATCAGGTTCACCTGCAGTTGGCCGATCCACTCAAGGTCCATGAGCACCAGCACAAGGCCACCGATAGTGGGGCACGGCAGGCCGCCATGGCCTGCCATCAACAACGTGGGCGCCAGCAGTGCTGCCAGCAATGAGAACATCACACGGTACAGCCAGGGGTCCCCGCGCCAGCGCGGTGCCCGCCGCCACATGAGCACCAGCAGCGCCAGTGGCAGCAGCGCCGGCAGCAGGGCAATCGCAATGATCATCAACATGCGGCGATCTGCGCGGTCTGGTTGATAGCGGTGACTTCCGGCATGTCCCTGGCCTCGATCGTGTCCATGAAGATCGCATTGTTGCCGGTGCAACGGCAAACGCAAAGCCCCGCCGGCGCAAGAACTGCTAAGCGCCCCACCCCGTCGATCCGGTACGCTGCCCGGCATTCGAACGAGGGACAGCGCGATGAGCGCAGCCGGCAAAGCGTTGTGGTACATCGAAAGCCATGCCGACAAGCCGCTGGCGCTGGCCGACATCGCGGCAGCCGCCGGATTGTCGCCCTTCCACCTGTCACGCCTGTTCCAGGCCCGCACCGGCACGTCGGTGGTGCGCTACCTGCGTGGACGCCGCCTGACCGCCGCCGCGCAACAGCTGGCCAACGGGGCCGGCGACATCCTGCAGGTGGCGTTGGCAGCCGGTTACAGCACGCATGCCGCGTTCACCCGTGCCTTCTGCGAGCAGTTCGGGCAGACCCCGGAGCGCGTGCGCGAGCGGGGCCTGCAGGAACTGGCACTGGTGCACGCGATCCGCCTCGACGACGCGCCACAGGCCTGCACCGAGGCGCCCAGGCTGATCGACTGCACGCCCTTCCAGGTGGCCGGCATCGGCATGCGCCACAGCCGCGACAGCGGCGGTGCGATTCCCGGGCAGTGGGCACAGCTCAATCGCGAATGGCCAACACCGGCGCCGGTCAGTTTCGGTGTGTGCTGCAACAGCGACGACGAGGGTGGCTTCGACTACATCGCAGCATTGTCGGTGAACGCACTGCCATCGGTGCCTGCACACTGGCAGCGGGTGGATGTGCCTGCGCGCCGTTACCTGGTGGCCTGGCATGGCGGCCATATCTCCACCATCCGCTCGACCTGGTTCTGGCTGCTGGACCAGTACCTGCCGGCAAGCGGCCTCCACCTGGCCAACGCGCCGGATCTTGAACGCTATGACACCCGCTTCGACGAGCATACCGGCCATGGCGGCGTGGAGATCTGGCTGCCGGTCGATCACCGTCCTGACTGACCCGGAGAAACCGATGATGCGCGCGACACGATGGATGCTGACCCTGCTGCTGGCTGCTCAGGCGCCGATGGTGATGGCGGCCGCTCCCACCATTGCCGGTGAACGTCATGGCGTGACAACGCTGAAAAGCGCGGCGATCCGCGATAGTGCGCAGCGCGAGGTGCTGCGCTTCACCGCGTGGCACCCGGCAATGCCAGGCAGCGAAGAAACGCCGCTGACCATCGGGCCACCGGATGCGCCGCTGTTCGAGGTGGGGCGCGCGGCGAAGGACGCCCCCATTGCCGGCGGGCGCCTGCCAACCCTGTTGCTGTCGCATGGCAATGGCGGCACCGCGCGCATGATGGGGTGGCTGGGCACCGCGCTGGCGCGGGCTGGCTACCTGGTGATCGCCGTGGACCACCCCGGCAACAACGGCGCCGATGAGATGACGCTGGCCGGCAGCGTGCTGACCTGGCTGCGCGCCGACGACCTGAAGGCGGCGCTGGCAGCCGTGCAGGCCGACCCACAGCTRGGACCACATGTTGATGCATCGCGGCTGGGCGTGGTGGGCTATTCCGCCGGTGGCTTCACCGCAATGCTCAGCGCCGGCGCACGGCCGGACATGACGCGGCTGCTGGCGTTCTGCCAGGTGCACCCGGACGACGGCGTGTGCAGGCCGCAGCAGGAAGCGGTCGCGCATACGATGGCGGCGCGTCTTGCTGCAGCGGCGTCGCCACAACTGCAACCCTACGTGCAGCATGCACAGGATGATCGTTCGATTGCCGGCGTGCGCGCGGTGTTCGTGCTGGCGCCCGCCATCGTGCAGGCGTTTGCACCGGAGCAGCTGAAGGCGTTGCGGCAGCCGGTGATGATCGTGTTGGGTTCAGCGGATGAAGTGGCGCCGCCGGCGACCAACGGTGATGTGGCGGCGGCACTGATTCCGAAAGCAACGCTGCACGCGCTGCCCGGTGTCGGCCACTACGATTTCCTGTCTGCCTGCACGCCGCTGGCGCAGGCAGACAGGAAATC
>NZ_JBFRFE010000186.1:0-6851 GCF_052114665.1 Stenotrophomonas sp. 2YAF22
GTGCCGCATTCGTGTGAGTCGGTCCATGGCGGGACGTTAGCGCAGAGGATCCAAGGATGGAACGTCCGGTTTTCCCCTATTCCCCCAACGCCTACGCGATCTCCTTCGAGGAGGTTGCCGGTGTCTGCGATTGCTGTGGCGAGTCGCGAACGCTGCGCTACCTGTGCAGCTTCCATTGTGCCGGCGATGCGCCGGACTATCTGTGCCCCTGGTGCATCGGCGATGGCCGGGCGGTGGAGCGTTTCCAGGGCGATTTCATCGGCTGGAGCGACATCGAGGGTGTGTCGCCGGACCCGGCCGATCCGCCTCCGACCATTCCCCGCGAACAGTTGCTGGAGATCTGCGAGCGCACACCGGGTTACTTCTCCTGGCAGCAGCCGGTCTGGCTGACCCACTGCAATACTCCTTGTGCCTTCCTGGGCTATGCCGGCCGTGATGATGTGGCGCCGATCCTGGACGAGGTCCGGCCCGACGTGGAAGCGGTCAACCCGCGTGATGCTGGCTGGGTGTTGCAGCACCTGGCCCGGGACGGAATGATGGTGGGCTGCCTGTTCCAGTGCCTGCAATGCGGCCAGCACCGCCTGCATGTGGATCTGGGGTAGTTCAGGTCGTTGAATTTGAAGGAAATATTTTTGATTTCGGGGCGCTGCCTGCGGCCCCTCATTGGCCCCTGAAGGTCCCTGCCTTGTTCACGCCCCCCATCTGCGCCATAATGCGCGGCTTCCTGCCTCCCTGGCAGGATCCCTTGCCCCACCGCGGTATCAACGGCGGGGGGCTGTCCGGCCGCAAGGCCACATCCGAAAGGTAGAAAAACATGAGTCGTCATTACGAAATCGTGTTCATGGTCCATCCGGACCAGAGCGAGCAGGTCCCGGCCATGATCGAGCGCTACAAGTCGCTGGTCGAGAACGGCAACGGCACCATCCACCGTCTGGAAGACTGGGGCCGCCGCCAGCTGGCGTACCCGATCCAGAACCTGGTGAAGGCGCACTACGTGCTGCTGAACATCGAAGTCGACCAGGCCGTTCTGACCGAACTGACCGAGAGCTTCCGCTTCAACGACGCCGTGCTGCGCAACCTGGTCATCAAGCGTGACGAGGCTGACACCGAGCAGTCGCTGATCATGAAGAGCAAGGACGAGAAGGGCGACAAGCCCGAGCGTGGTGAGCGTCGTCGTCGTGATGACGAAGAAGGCGAAACCACCCCCGCCGCTGACAACGATGCCGGCGACGACGCCGCTTCGGCCGCCTAAGGAGCACTGACATGTCCAAGTTCTTCCGTCGCCGCAAGTTCTGCAAGTTCACGGCCGAAGGTGTCAAGGAGATCGACTACAAGGATCTCAACACCCTGCGCCAGTACCTGACCGAGAACGGCAAGATCGTGCCGAGCCGCGTCACCGGTACCAAGTCGAAGTACCAGCGTCAGCTGGCGACCGCCGTCAAGCGCGCTCGCTTCCTGGCCCTGATTCCGTACACCGACAACCACGACGTCTGATGCCGGCGGGGCAGCTTCGCGCTGCCCCCGCTGTGCCAGCTATTCGGACAGCCTTTGTTGCGGGGCCCGCGCCTCGCTAACGAATAACTTATCTGGAGCAATACCATGCAGCTGATCCTCCTGCAGAAAGTCACCAACCTCGGCAACCTGGGCGACCTGGTCGACGTGAAGCCGGGCTACGGCCGTAACTTCCTCGTGCCGCAGGGCAAGGCCGTTCCGGCCACCGAGAGCAACAAGGCCGAGTTCGAAGCCAAGCGCGCCGATTACGAAGCCAAGGCCCAGTCCATCCACGCTGAAGCCGAAGCCCGCAAGGCCAAGCTGGAAGGCGCGAGCGTGACCGTCGCCGCCAACGCTTCGACCGAAGGCAAGCTGTACGGCTCGGTCGGCGCCCGCGAAATCGCCGATGCCTTCACCGCTGCCGGCCTGGCGCTGAGCAAGAGCGAAGTCATCCTGGGCGAAGGCGCCTTCCGCAACATTGGCGAGTACGAAGTCCTGGTGCACCTGCACGCGGACGTCGAGACCACCGTCAAGGTCGTGGTTGAAGCCGAAAAGGCCTGATCCCACGCCGCAAGGCCTGGTATCACCAGAACGGGCGCCCGCAAGGGTGCCCGTTTTGTTTTGGGGCGGCCCGTCCGGCCGGGTCGGTGCTTGGCGTGCGACGCCCGTGTCGATAGATCCTGGATGAATCCATGAAGATCAATGCGTTGGTCTCATTTTCCGGACCCGGGTCGGTTTACGGGGCGGTCCCCGGCAGAGCGGGGAAGCACCAGCGGGCGTGAGCGCTGAGCCTCCTCCCACGGTCATCCCGCCCGTGGAACATTGGCCCCGCTATACTCATTCCATTGCGTCACCCTTGGCCTTGTTGAATTCTTTTGAAATCAAGGGCTTGAGGTGCTGGCTGACCTGACATCCACTATGGTGGCGGCCGTAAGGCCCTTGCCCGGAACCCAATCACGCCATGCGTCTTTCCACGATCAAGCTGTCCGGCTTCAAGTCCTTCGTCGATCCGACCACCCTGCACCTGCCGACCAACATGACCGGCGTGGTAGGCCCCAATGGCTGCGGCAAGTCGAACATCATCGATGCGGTGCGTTGGGTCATGGGCGAAAGTTCGGCCAGCCGCCTGCGTGGTGACTCGCTCACCGACGTGATCTTCTCCGGTTCCAATGCCCGCAAGCCGGTCTCGCAGGCCACCGTCGAGCTGATCTTCGACAATTCCGACCACACGATCTCCGGCGAGTACGCCTCGTTCAACGAGATCTCGGTCAAGCGCACCGTCAGCCGTGACGGCAGCAGCAACTATTACCTCAACGGCACCAAGTGCCGTCGTCGCGACATCACCGACCTGTTCCTCGGCACTGGCCTGGGCCCGCGCAGCTACTCGATCATCGAGCAGGGGATGATCAGCCAGATCATCGARGCGCGCCCGGAAGACCTGCGCGTSTACCTGGAAGAGGCSGCCGGCATCTCCAAGTACAAGGAGCGCCGCAAGGAAACCGAGACCCGCATCCGCCACACCCGCGAGAACCTGGACCGCCTTGGCGACCTGCGCGAGGAAATCACCAAGCAGCTCGAGCACCTCAAGCGGCAGGCCAAGCAGGCCGAGCAGTACCAGGCGTTGCAGGAAGAACGCCGGGTCAAGGATGCGGAGTGGAAGGCGCTGGAATACCGTGGCCTGGATGGTCGCCTGTCCAAGCTGCGCGAAGGGCTGTCGCAGGAAGAAACCAAGCTGCAGCAGCTGATTGCCGACCAGCGCGACGCTGAGGCGCGGATCGAGACTTCCCGCGTGCGCCGCGAGGAGGCTGCCGACGCGCTCAATGCCGCGCAGGCCGAGGTCTACCAGGTGGGCAGTACGCTGGCCCGTCTCGAACAGCAGATCCAGCACCAGCGCGAACTGTCGCAGCGTCTGCACAAGGCGCGCGATGAAACCCGCCAGGCACTGGCCGAGCTTGGCCAGCACATCAGTGGTGACGAAGCCAAGCTGATGGTGCTGCGCGAAGCGGTCGATGCGGCCACCCCGCAGCTGGAAGAACTGCAGGAAGAGAACGAGATCAAGCAGGAAGGCCTGCGTGAGGCCGAAGCGCGGTTGTCCGATTGGCAGCAGCGTTGGGAGCAGCACACCTCGCAGAGCTCGGAAGCCTCGCGCGCTGGCGAGGTCGAGCGCACCCGCGTGGACTACCTGGACAAGCAGATCCTTGATGCCGATCGCCGCCGCGAAGCGCTGGCGGCCGAACGTGCTGGGCTGGACGTGGATGCACTGGATGAAGTCTTCGAGCAGCTGCACCTGCAGCACGATACGCAGAAGACCGCGCTGGATGAGCTGACCGAGCAGGTCGAGGAGCGCAAGCACGGTGTCGCCGCCGTGCAGGAGCAGCAGCGCAACGGGCAGAACGAGCTGGCCGAGCTGCGCAAGCAGGTCAATGGCTTGCGCGGGCGCCTGTCTTCGCTGGAAACCCTGCAGCAGGCTGCACTCGGCCAGGAGCAGGGCGCGGCGGTGGCGTGGCTGAAGTCGCGTGGCCTGGATTCGGCCGCGCGCGTGGGCGAGCGCCTGGACGTCGATGCCGGCTGGGAAAACGCAGTGGAAAGCGCCCTCGGCCAGTTGATCGAAGGCGTGCTGGTCGATGACCCGGCCAGCTTGGTCGACGCGCTGGGCGAACTGGGCGAAGGCCGCATCGCGCTGGTTGCCAATGACGGCGCGGACCTGAAGGTTGCGCCGACCTCGCTGGCTGCACGCGTGCGTGGCCCGGCGCCGATCCGGCGCCTGCTTGCGCGCCTGCACGGTGCGCGCGACCTGGCCGAAGCCAATGCACTGCAGGCCAGCCTGCCTGAGGGTGATTCCATCATCACCCAGGGCGGTGAACGCTTGGGCGAAGGCTGGGTGCGCGTATCGCGCTCCGGCGCCGCCAAGCAGGGCGCCTTGCTGCGCGAACGCGAAATCAATGAGCTGCGCGAGCAGATAGAACAGCTGCAATCGCGCGAAGCCGAACTGGAAGAACAGTTGGCCGGTTTCCGTGAGCACCTGCTGGCGGCCGAACAGCAGCGCGAGGATGCGCAGCGCGCGCTGTACTTGGCGCACCGCGCGGTGTCCGAACTGGCCGGCCAGCTGCAGGGCCAGCAGGGCAAGGTCGAGGCGGCACGTACGCGCATCGACCGTATCGAAGGCGAGCTGAGCCAGTTGCTGGAGACCCTGGACATCAATCGCGAGCAGGCGCGTGAAGCGCGTTCGCGGCTGGAGAATGCGGTCAACAGCATGGGTGACCTGGAGTCGAACCGGCAGGGCCTGGAGGGCGAACGCCGTCAGTTGACCGAGGCGCGCGATCTGGCCCGCGACGCCGCCCGTGCGGTACGCGAGCGTTCGCACGCGTTGGCCCTGACCCTGGAATCGCAGCGCGCCCAGGTGGCCTCGTTGAGCCAGGCGCTGGAACGCATGAGCACCCAGCGTGGCCAGCTGGATTCGCGCCTGGGCGAACTGCATTCGCAGCTGGACGAAGGCGATACACCGGTCGAGTCGCTGCAGGCCGAGCACCAGAACGCGCTGGAAGAGCGCGTGCGTGCCGATCGCGTGCTGACCGAAGCGCGCACGCTGCTGGATGGCATCGATGCCGAACTGCGCAACTACGAGCAGACCCGCCACCAGCGCGACGAGCAGGCGTTGTCCCAGCGCGAGCGTATCTCGCAGCGCAAGCTGGACCAGCAGGCGCTGGTACTCAGTGCCGAAACCCTGCAGGGCGCAGTGGAGAAGGCCGGTTTCGTGCTGCAGGATGTAATCAACGCGCTGCCCGAAGAGGCGCGCTTGGGCGACTGGGAACAGGCCGTGCACCAGATCGACGGTCGCATGCGCCGGCTTGAACCGGTCAACCTGGCCGCGATCCACGAGTACGGCGAAGCCTCGCAGCGCTCGGAGTATCTGGATGCCCAGCACGTGGATCTGACCACCGCGCTGGAGACCCTGGAAGATGCGATCCGCAAGATCGACCGCGAAACCCGGGGTCGCTTCAAGGACACCTTCGACCGTGTAAACGCCGGTGTGCAGGCGCTGTATCCGCGCCTGTTCGGCGGCGGCCACGCCTACCTGGAGCTGACCGGCGAAGACCTTCTCGACACCGGTGTGACCATCATGGCGCGCCCCCCGGGCAAGCGGGTGTCGAGCATCTCGCTGCTGTCCGGTGGCGAAAAGGCGATGACCGCCGTGGCGCTGGTGTTTGCGATCTTCCAGCTCAACCCGGCGCCGTTCTGCCTGCTGGACGAAGTGGACGCGCCGCTGGATGAAGCCAACGTCGGCCGCCTGGCCAACATGGTCAAGGAAATGAGCGAGAAGGTGCAGTTCCTGTTCGTCAGCCACAACRAGGCCACGATGGAAGCGGCGCACCAGTTGTCGGGCGTGACGATGCGCGAACCGGGTGTCAGCCGCCTGGTGAGCGTGGACCTGGAAGAAGCCGCGCGATTGGCGGGCGCGGCCTGACGTGCCATCCTAGTTACCTGAATGAACTAGCCGGAGAACCTAACGAATGTCCGACACGGCACTGTTGCGCATCGGCATCCTGGCCGCCGGCCTGCTGTTGGTCGCTGCGATCTTCCTGTTTGGCCGTCCCAAGAAGAAGCCCCAGGGCCGTCGCCTCGATAGCGCTGAACCGACCAGCGGCGAACGCCGCGAGCCGGTGCTGGGCGAGGATGGCGTGCCCGTGACCGACGGCCGCGTCGAGCCTGGCATGGGCGACGCGGTCGAGCAGGCCGAACTGGGGCTGCCCGACGTCGATGGCGCGGCCAACGATCTGGGCAAGCGTGCGACCCAGGATTTCGACAAGATCGTTTCGCTGTTCGTCGCCGCCCGCGCCGGCGAACAACTGCGCGGCGAAGACATTGTCGTGGCAGCGGAAAAGACCGGTCTGGTGTTTGGCCACATGAATGTCTTCCACCGGCTGGTCGAGGGTCATCCCGAACGGGGCCCGATCTTCTCGATGGCCAGCATCATGAAACCGGGAAGCTTCGACATGGGCAACATCCGCGCCATGGAAACCCCGGCCATCGCCTTCTTCCTGACTCTTCCGGCGCCGCTGACCGCGCTGGACGCCTGGGAGAAGATGCTGCCGACCGTGCAGCGCATGGCCGAGCTGCTCGATGGCGTGGTGCTGGATGACGGCCGCAACGCGCTCGGTCGCCAGCGCATCGCCCACATCCGTGATGAGCTGCGCGCCTATGACCGCCAGCACCAGGCCCCGCCGCTGACCAAGACCCCGCGCTGGTAAGCGCGGCAGGTCCTGGCGTGCCGACCAACGGTCGGCACCCACCAGACCAGTAGATCCACGCCATGCGTGGATGGGGCGAACAAAGGTTCGCCCCTGCCAACTGTGTCAGGC
>NZ_JBFRFE010000187.1:0-6844 GCF_052114665.1 Stenotrophomonas sp. 2YAF22
CAGCTGACCCGCAGCAACGAGCGCGCCAGCGGTGTGAACTTCGCCGCCGACAACGGCGTGATCTGGCGGGTCGGCCAGAACTGGTTCCACTGGACCGCCGCCAGCGGCGTGCAGCAGGTGGCCAGCCTGAAGGCCGACAAGGATCCCAGCACGCCGCCGAAGGCCGACGTGCTGCGCGACCAGCAGCTGCGCACGCTGGAAACCCTGCGCCGCGACCGCGAACAGCGCGAGGCGCTGAAGGACCAGGACCAGCGCTGGCGCCAGGCCGACCCGACCCGCGCACCGGGTCCGGTGTTCCTGGGTGCCGACGTGGAGATCGTCGACAGCGTGCTGTCGCCGGACCTGGGCCACCTGATCGTGACCACCAAGCCGAAGGACTTCGATGACGGCCGCGGCGGCAAGATGCCGCTGTACGTGACCGAGTCGGGCTATGAGGAAACCGAGGACACCCGTCCCCGCGTCGGTCGCAACGGCTTCGAGCCGCACACCCTGTGGTTCGTGGATGTACGCAGCGGCAAGGCCGAGAAGCTGTCGCTGTCCAGCCTGCCGGGCATCGGCACCGATCCGCTGGCCGAGCTGCGCCGCAAGGCCGGCAAGGACGCGCTGAAGGGCGACCGCAGCGTGCAGGTGATGAGCGACTTCATGGGCGGTGGCATCCGCTGGAGTGCTGACGGCCAGCAGGCCGCAGTGATGTTGCGCGCCAACGACAACAAGGACCGCTGGATCGTCAGCGTTGCTGCCGCCGACGGCCGCGTGCAGAACCGCCACCGGCTGACCGACAACGCCTGGATCAACTGGGGCTTCAACGATTTCGGCTGGATGGCCGATGGCCGCACGCTGTGGCTGTTGTCCGAGGAATCCGGCTTCTCGCACCTGTACACCCAGGCCGGTGGCGGCAAGCCGCAGGCGCTGACCAGCGGCAAGTGGGAAACCTCGGCGCCGGTGCTGTCCGCCGACGGCAAGGGCTTCTACTTCCTGTGCAACCAGCAGGCCCCGCATGACTACGAAGTCTGCGCGGTCGATACCGCTGCCCGCCAGGTGCGCGAACTGACCAGCCTCAATGGCGTGGAGGACTTCTCGCTGTCGCCGGACGGCCAGCAGCTGCTGGTGCGCTATTCCGGCGCCTACCTGCCGGCGCAGCTGGCGGTGGTGCCGAGCACCGGCGCTGGCCAGGCGCGCGTGCTGACCGATACCCGCACCGCCGAGTACAAGGCGCGCCAGTGGATCCAGCCGAAGCTGGTGGCGGTGCCGTCCAAACATGGCGCCGGCGTGGTCTGGGCCAAGTACTACGAGCCGGAAAACAAGGAACCCGGCAAGAAGTACCCGGTCGTGATGTTCGTGCACGGTGCCGGCTACCTGCAGAACGTGCACCAGCGCTACCCGGCCTACTTCCGCGAGCAGATGTTCCACAACCTGCTGGTGCAGAAGGGTTACATCGTGCTGGACATGGACTACCGCGGCAGCGAGGGCTACGGCCGCGACTGGCGCACGGCGATCTACCGCAACATGGGCCACCCGGAACTGGAAGACTACAAGGACGGCCTGGACTGGCTGGTCGACACCCAGCAGGGCGACCGTGACCACGCCGGCATCTACGGCGGCTCCTACGGCGGCTTCATGACCTTCATGGCCCTGTTCCGCTCGCCGGGCACGTTCAAGGCCGGCGCCGCGCTGCGCCCGGTGGTCGACTGGCACCAGTACAACCACGGCTACACCAGCAACATCCTCAACACCCCGGACATCGATCCGGAGGCGTACCGCGTGTCGTCGCCGATCGAGTACGCACAGAACCTGCAGGACAACCTGCTGATCGCCCACGGCATGATGGACGACAACGTGTTCTTCCAGGATTCGGTGAACCTGACCCAGCGTCTGATCGAGCTGCACAAGGACAACTGGTCGATCGCGCCGTACCCGCTGGAGCGCCACGGCTACGTGCGTGCTGATTCCTGGCTGGACCAGTACAAGCGCATCCTCAAGCTGTTCGAGCAGAACCTGAAGTGAGTGCTGCCGCGGCCACGATCCACATCGTGGCCGCGGTCATCCTCGATGATCGCGGCCGGGCATTGGTCGTGCGCAAGCACGGTGCCAGCCGCTTCATGCAGCCGGGCGGCAAGCCCGAGCCGGGCGAGGAGCCGCTGCAGGCACTTGCACGCGAGCTGGACGAGGAACTGGGCGTGCAGCTGCACACCGCTTCCGCCATCGCACTCGGGAGTTTCGAGGACTGGGCGGTGAACGAGCCCGGCCACCGCGTGCAGGCACAGGCCTGGCGGGTCTGGATCGAAGGTGAGCCGTGCGCGCGTGCGGAGATCGCCGAACTGGCCTGGGTACCGCTGCAGCCGCCGCACGGCCAGCCCTTGGCACCCTTGAGCGAACACCATATCCTGCCGGCGGTCGCCGCCCTGGCGACGGCTCGCTGACGAAGCGGGCACCGCCCAGCCGGACAACGGATGTCAGCCTCGATTCCCCCGATTCCCGCCCCCACCCCACCTCCACCCAACAACTGGGTCGGCGCAGTGGCGCAGGGCTCGTTCTGGTTGTGCCTGCTGGTCACCCTCTACTTCCTCGCGCAGGCGCTGATGGCGGCGGCACTGGCCCGCACCGAATTCTGGACCACGCTGGTGACAGTAGCGTGGGAGCAGCAGCTCGACGGCAGCCTGTGGTGGATGCTGAAACACCCGGCGGCCACCTCGCTTCTGGTTGCCCTGCTCTGCCTGGTCTCGACCCTGGCCAGCTGGGGCCTGTGGCGCGGGCGCCGGTGGGGGCTGTGGGCCTATGTGTGGATGCTCGGCCTGAGCGCGCTGGCCAACTTCGTGATCGCCTGGTGGATGGACCGCCTGCTGCTGGTGTTGATCGCGCTGCTCGCCAGCGACCCCACGGCGCAGCATGAGCTGCAGGTGCAGCGTGTGCTGTTCACCCTGACACTGGTCGGTACCTCGGTGCTGTTCGCGGGGCTGCAGGGCTGGCTGGGCTGGCGCCTGCTGCGACCGGACATCCGCTGCCGCTTCCGCTGACTCCCCTCCCGCGTTCCGCCTTCGACAAGGATGTCGCATGCCTGCCCTGCTCCGAATGCTTCTGGTCGTCACTGCGCTGCTGGCCACCCCGCCGGCGCCGGCCGCAGCCTCCGCTTCCACGCCCGCGCCGCTGCGATGTGGCCGGTACGTCAATTCGCAGAATGATGCCGCGCTGGTGATCGATTCACACAACCGGGGCCGTCGCCTGGCGACGGGCTTTGATCTCGAATCGCTGCAGATCGAACGCGATGGCAACGGCCTGGTGCTGGTCAACCTGGATGACGGCGTGGCAACAGCGCTCACTGCCAGTGCCGATGGCAGGCGCATCAACGACACGCTGCAGGACTACCAGCTGCGTGCACCGGCGGTCTGCCAGCCGGTGGCCGTGAACGCCGCCGGCAGCTGCCTGGCCGATGCGAACCGCTGCATGGCTCGCCTGCACGCGGCGACGCCGCCGCAGCTGCTGACCGCCTGCCAACAGGGCGTGGGCGCGGCCTGCAGCGGCCTGTTGCTGGGCTACGTGGACGATGCGCTCCTCGCCGCCGCGTCTGCCAAGGGCGTAGCGCTGGCTACCGCCGCACCGGCGCCCTGCACCACCGATGCGGAGCGCGAGGAGGTACTGACCTGCCGTGATGCCCGTCGTGACGCGTTGGCCGCCGCCGTGGCACAGGCCAGCGGCCAGGCGTTCGCCCGTGGCATCGATCCAGCGTGGGTGGAACTGCCGGCGGCGCAGCGCGACCAGCTGCAGCAGCTGTGCCTGCAGCAGCGTGCTGGCCGCTTCTGCACCGAAGTGGCCGAGCAGCAGTTGAATGCGCGCGATCCGCGGGCGGCCGTGCAGGCGTTGCAGGTGGTCTGCGACAGCGGTCGCTACAGCGCATGCGAACGGGTCGAGCCCCTGCAGGCACTCGGTGCTGCATTGCGCCTGGTCGATGCGACCGAGTCGCCCTGTGGCCTGTACCGGGCCGACGGCGGCACCCTCGATGCGGTTGCGTTCGGTGACGATGGCTACGCGACGATCGGTGGCCAGCGCTCGCAAGTACGCCTGTTGGACGGTGCCATCCACCTGCGCAATGACCACGGCAGCGATCATGTGCTGCGCCTGCTGGCCAATGGCGACCTGCTGGGCATGGATGCCTGGACCGGCTACCAGCGTTACCAGCGCCAGCCGGGCACGACGCAATGCGCAGCCAGCGAGGGCCCGCGCACGTCCCTGCGGTAAAGTACGCGCCATGAACGAATTCGAGCGCGTTCGCGCCTACCTCACCGACCTGCAGGACCGCATCTGTGCGGCGATCGAGTCCGCCGATGGCCGGGCACGCTTCCAGGAAGACCTGTGGCAGCGTGCCGAGGGCGGCGGCGGTCGCACCCGCGTGCTGCGCGATGGCGCAGTGTTCGAGCAGGCCGGCATCGGCTTTTCCGATGTGGCCGGCAGCCGCCTGCCGCCCTCGGCCTCCGCCAACCGGCCAGAGTTGGCCGGTGCCTCATGGCGCGCCACCGGGGTGTCGCTGGTGTTCCACCCGCTCAATCCCTACGTGCCGACCACCCACGCCAACGTGCGTTTCTTCCAGGCACAGCGCGATGGCGAAGTGGTGGCCAGCTGGTTCGGCGGTGGCTTCGACCTGACCCCGTTCTACCCGTTCGACGAGGACGTGCAGCACTGGCATCGGGTGGCACGCGATCTGTGTGCACCGTTCGGTGAAGAGCGCTACGCGGCGCACAAGCGCTGGTGCGATGAGTATTTCTTCCTGCGCCACCGCAATGAGACGCGCGGTGTGGGTGGTCTGTTCTTCGATGATCTGCACGGCGATTTCGAACGCGATTTCGCCTACCTGCGTGCGGTCGGCGATGGCTTCCTCGATGCCTACCTGCCGATCGTGCAGCAGCGCAAGGATACGCCCTACGGCGAACGCGAGCGCGAGTTCCAGCTGTACCGCCGTGGCCGCTACGTGGAGTTCAACCTGGTCTACGACCGCGGCACGCTGTTCGGCCTGCAGAGCGGCGGCCGCAGCGAGAGCATCCTGATGAGCCTGCCCCCGCGCGTGCGCTGGGAGTACGGCTTCAGCCCGGAAGACGGCAGCGCCGAAGCGCGCCTGGCCGATTACCTGGTGCCCCGCGACTGGCTGTAGGCGCTTCGGGCACGGGACGCTGCACGCGTTGCCGCTGCGCAATCCCGGCACCGCCGCACGCGTGGCGGTGGCCCCGCTGCGGCGTGCTCGGCTTCATTCCCCCTCTTGTTTTGAATCAAGGAAGACCGTGATGCCCGTTGTTGTTTCCCTACGCCGCCGGATGACCACCTGGCGCGCCATGCTGCTGCTCGCGCTGGCCGTGCCCAGCCTGCCGGTGGCTGCGCAGTCGATGGCCTGCGGCACTTACCTGCAGGACGATGGCAACGCCAGCCTGACCATCGAAAGCGAAGCCCACGGCTTCCTTTCGGGCCCCTACCAGGCCACGGAACGGCTGCGGCTGGTACGCCAGGACAACCTGCTGGGCACTGGCAACCTGTCCACCGGCCGCCTGGAGAACTGGGAGTTCAGCGACAACGACCGTACGGTCACCGGCGGGTACCACACGTTCCACCTGCGAGCAGCGGCCGCCTGCAAGCCGGTACCGGAGATGGTCGAAGGCAGCTGCATGGCCGACACCAGCGACTGCCTGGAGGCACTGCCCGAGGCCGCGCCCACGCAGCTGCACGCCTGGTGCAGCGAGGGCGTGGAGGCGGCCTGCACCCAACTGCAGGAGACCTACCAGCGCCAGGCCGAGGAGGCTCAGCCGCAGCGTGCCCAGGCCGAGCCGCAGATGCCGCCCTACTGCCGCGATGACGCATCGCCCGAGGAGGGAGAAGCGTGCATGGCCGTCATGAAGGCCATGGCCGGCGAACTGATGGGCAGGGCGGTGATGGGCCTGGAGCGGACGCTGGACGCACCGCTGCCAGCAGCGCAGCTGGACGAACTGGCGGCGCTGTGCGCGCAGCAGCAGGGCGAGTCATTCTGCAGCAACGTGGCCGAGGCGCTGTGGAACGGCGGACGCCTGCAGCAGGCGCAGCAGGCCCTGCAGCGCTCCTGCACGCAGCGCGAGGGCAGTTACGCCTGTGGCCCGGCCAAGGGCTTGGCGATGCTGACCCCGCTGGCGCCGGCGGCGCTGACCCCGGTCGCGGCTACCGCGCTTCCCTGCGGCCGCTTCGAGGCCGAGCTTGGCCTGCTGTCGCCGCTGCGGTTCCTGGATGCCGGCCTGGTCGAAGTGGAGGGTGTCGGCACCCGCCTGCGCGCACGCGTGCAGGACGGCAGGATCCTGATCAGTCGTGACGTCGGCAGCGATTTCGTACTGCAGCCACTGAGCAACGGAACCCTGGCCGGGATGGACAAGGACAACCGCTACGGCTACTACCAGCGCATGGACAAGTCCGCGACGAGCTGCCAGCCGCCGCCGGCATTCGTGGAGATTCCGCAGCCGCTGGACTGCCCGATCCTGGCCCGCAAGGGCGGTGCCGCGTCATGCTGCAACGACGGCAAGCTGCTCGGCTGCAAGGTCGCGGGTGAGGAACTGCACAGCGCGGAGAAGTGGGCGCAGGCCCAGCCCTATTTCATCAAGCTGTGCAGCGCCGGCGTGCGCGATGGCTGCCTGGGGCTCGCCGCAGGCTATGCACATACTGCCGACCCCAAGGTACCGCAGACGATGGCGGCGATCTGCGCCAAGGACGGCAAGGGCACCCATGTAGCCTGCGATGTGGACGCCACACGTGACTGGGCCGGCATGAAGGCGCAGGCCGCGGAGCAATAGCAGCAAGCGCAGCACCACGACGGCCCACCGCACCCGCTCACTCGTCCTTGCGC
>NZ_JBFRFE010000188.1:0-6812 GCF_052114665.1 Stenotrophomonas sp. 2YAF22
GGTCACCAGCCTGCAGGCCTCGATCGAACAACTGCAACACGACAACGCCCAGCTCAAGCAGTCCGCCCAGGACCAGTACCTGGATCTGGACAGCCGCCTGAACCGGTTGGAAGGGGGCTCTGCCGCCCCGGCCCTGCCTGCTGTTCCGGCGAGCGCACCGAAGGCTCCTGCAGCCCCGGCAAAACCCGCAGCGGCGGCCACTTCCGAGCGGCCGCCTTCCGTCCATGGTGACCCGGGCAGCCTGGCCGTCACCGGTGACGAGCGTACGTCCTACAACGTGGCCTTCGACGCACTGAAGGCGGGCAAGTACGATGATTCGGCGCAGCTGTTCCTGAGCTTCCTGGAGCTGTACCCGAACGGCGTCTACGCCCCCAATGCCTTGTACTGGCTGGGCGAAAGCTATTACGCCACCCGCAATTTCCCGATGGCCGAGTCCCAGTTCCGCGAACTGCTCTCGCGCTATCCCACCCACGACAAGGCCGCTGGCGGCCTGCTCAAGGTCGGCCTCTCGCAGTACGGCGAGGGCAAGGTCGACCAGGCCCAGCAGACGCTGGAGACCGTCGTGGCGCAATACCCGGGCTCGGATGCCGCGCGTACCGCGCAGGACCGCCTGCAGTCGATCCGCCTCGGCAATCAGATCCGCTGATCCGCTGACCGGGCGTACAATATGTGTCCCGTAGCGCCGAGCCCATGCTCGGCTGCTTTCGTTTCCGGCCAGGCCAGGCCTGCCCGGTTTCAGTAGAGCCGAGCCATGCTCGGCTGCTTTCGTTACCGGCCACGGTAGCCCACCCGCCACGTGCCCCGCCAAGAAGTACCCGCCATGACCGCCGTTTCCCCGTCCGCCGCCGTCGCCACGCCCAGCGAGATCGTGCAGTCGCCCCTGCCACGCCTGAAGATCACCGAGATCTTCACCTCGCTGCAGGGCGAAGCCGATACCGCCGGTTGGCCGACCGTGTTCGTGCGCCTGACCGGTTGCCCGCTGCGCTKCCAGTACTGCGACACCGCCTACGCCTTCCACGGCGGCACCTGGTGGGACATCGACGATATCGTGGCCCACGTGCAGGCCCAGGGCGTGCGCCACGTCTGCGTGACCGGCGGCGAGCCGCTGGCGCAGAAGCGCTGCCTGGTGCTGCTGCAGAAGCTGTGCGATGCCGGCCTCGACGTGTCGCTGGAAACCTCCGGTGCGCTGGACGTCAGCGCCGTCGATCCGCGCGTGTCGCGCGTGGTCGATATCAAGACCCCTGGCTCGGCCGAGGTCGCGCGCAACCGCTGGGAAAACCTGCCGCTGCTGACCACGCGTGACCAGATCAAGTTCGTGATCTGCAACCGCGAAGACTACGACTGGGCCAAGGCCATGGTCGCCGAACACCAGCTGGTGCAGCGCACGATGGTGTTCTTCTCACCCAGCAAGGGTGAAATCACTGCCCGCCAGCTGGCCGACTGGATCGTCGAAGACCGGCTGCCGGTGCGCTTCCAGATGCAGTTGCATAAAATCCTGTGGAACGACGAGCCGGGCCGATAAGCCGGCGCAGTGTTTCCTGATGTAGCTCCGGCGCGGGACAGCGTGCTGGCTTTCTCCCCCAACCGGATGATTTACCCATGAAGAAGGCAGTCGTGCTTCTCTCCGGCGGCATGGATTCAGCCGCCGTCATCGCCATGGCCCAGGAACAGGGCTTCGCCGTGCATGCCCTGAGCGTGCGTTACGGCCAGCGCCACACCTCCGAGCTGGATGCCGCCGCACGCGTGGCCAAGGCCCAGGGTGTGATCGTGCACAAGACCGTGGACGTGGACCTGCGCAGCATCGGCGGCTCGGCGCTGACCGACGACATCGACGTGCCCGAGGCGGGCGGCGAGGGCATCCCGGTCACCTACGTGCCGGCACGCAACACCATCATGCTGTCGCTGGCGCTGGGCTGGGCCGAAGTGCTTGGCGCCAACGACATCTTCTGCGGCGTCAACGCCGTGGACTACTCCGGCTACCCGGATTGCCGCCCAGAATTCATCGCCGCCTTCCAGGCGCTGGCCAACCTGGCGACCAAGTCGGGCGTGGAAGGCGCGGGCATCACCGTGCATGCGCCGCTGCAGTTCCTCAGCAAGGGCCAGATCGTCAGCGAAGGCGTGCGACTGGGCGTGGACTTCGGCCTGACCGTGTCCTGCTACAACGCCGATGCCAGCGGCGCGGCCTGCGGGCATTGCGATGCCTGCCGCCTGCGCGCGCAGGGCTTCACCGACGCCGGCGTGCCCGACCCGACGTTGTACGCCTGACCGGGCGGTAGAGCCGGCCGCTGGCCGGCTTCATCGGTGGGTGCGAACTCCACCCTGGTGGGTGCGAACCGTTGGTTCGCACTCCCTGTCCCGGCGCTACCGCTGCCTGGCTTCGGGTAGTGCCGGCCGCTGGCCGGCAGCTTCGTTGGCATTCGCAAGCCGCAACCAACCCGATGCTTCAATGAAACCGCGCACCGCAACCGGATCGCTGTAACCCAGCTCGATCATCCGTGCGATCGCCGCCTGCTCATCCGGCTGCCGGCGCATGTACTCCTGCGCGATACGGTAACCCGCGTAGTACCCCACATCACTCACCCCGAACGCATTGTGGGCGCTGTTGTACAGCCAGTTGTCCAGCGCATCGCCATCCATCTCCGCGCTGAAGCGAGCGCGGATCTCCGCTTCGTGCAACGGGCCATAGGTGTACAGCGGCAGTGCCGGGCGGCGACCGCTGACCCGCTCGGCGATGTACTCGGCCACGCCCTCACGCACCGCATATTGCGCGAGCGATCCCGTGGTCTCGCGCTGCTGGGTATGCACGTACTCGTGCAGGTTGTTCTGCGCGTTGTTCGCGCCAGGCGTGCTGTCGTAGAAGACCCGCAGGCGGCTGCGCAACGGCTCCGGCAGTTCGCTGACATCCACGCTTGCATCGCCGAGTGCCATTTCCGCGCCGATCAGCACTTGGTCCCTCAGCGTGGTGCCGCCTGTGCGCAGCACGCCCACCGCGTAGGTGATGCTGGCCGGGCGCAGGGCGGGGTAGAGCTTGCGGAACACAGCCAGATCCCGCTCCAGCGTAGCGCTGGCTTGCCGTGCGTTGGTGGTCAGCGGCCGCACCGAAGCCCAGAAGCGCGGCCAGGCGCGCATTGCGTCGGCGTACTCGGCGGCGGTGTAGTTGCGTACCTCCATCAGCGCA
Organism: Stenotrophomonas sp. 2YAF22; assembly: GCF_052114665.1. Taxonomy (NCBI): domain Bacteria; kingdom Pseudomonadati; phylum Pseudomonadota; class Gammaproteobacteria; order Lysobacterales; family Lysobacteraceae; genus Stenotrophomonas; species Stenotrophomonas sp. 2YAF22. Next base: position 3,179 of record NZ_JBFRFE010000188.1, read on the forward strand.
TGCAGGCCGGGGCTGCCCGGATCGATATAGCGCTGCTGGACCAAGGCCACCCGCTGCGCGCCATCGGGCTCGGCAAGTACCGCATCGTAGGTGGCCCAGAAGCGGTCGATATCGTCGGTCCGCACCTGTGTGGGCGCTGCGGCAGAGGCGGCGAACGGCAGCAACAAGGCAAGTATCAGCGGCAGTGGCAGGCGCATCCATTGCTCCGGGGCAGGGTCGCAGGTGAGATGCGGCGGGCGGTGCAAAGGTTTAGAAGCCCGCAGCCGGGGTAGTGCCGGCCGCTGGCCGGCAACCTGGTAGATCCCCGGCTTCACCCCGCCCGGAAAAGTACGGTAGAATGCCCACCCCGCCGAAAGGCCGGGGCCTTGCATGGGCCGTTAGCTCAGTCGGTAGAGCAGAAGACTTTTAATCTTTTGGTCGATGGTTCGAATCCATCACGGCCCACCATTGCATTCAACGACTTAGGCGCCCTCGCGGCGCCTTTTTCGTGTCTCCGGAAAAATTGCCGGAAAAATTAAAGTGGTTCCATGCTCAAGTGCGTTCCTCTTGCCGGGCGGTTGAACCACCGGCAGTTCATGGTCGTAGCGCTGCCGCATCGTTTCGGTAACGTGGTCGCCTGCAGCTTTGTTGCCGCCGTCCGTGATGCCCCGGTGTTTCAGGCCGTGCAGTGCAAAGCGCTAAAGCCGGCAGCGTAGTCTGCGCTGCTCAATGAATCGGCGACGCTGTTCCGCCGCAAGTATTACAACAACGGCTCGCACGCCGGTTTTATTCTGTACCTGATCGATAGTCAGCCCGAGGGCGGCGACGTGGACAATCTGCGCGAGGCGCTGCGGCAGTCCCGTGGCCCTGGCAATTTCCGCAATCTGTTCGTCCACTCGCCGGGCGGCAGCAAGGATGGTTTGAAGCTGATCCCGGTCAGCGTAGTGGCGGCCAAGGATGAGTTCACTGGCATCAAGAGCGTCACCCGGGACGACATGCTCGCATCRCTTGGGACGCCCCCACAGCTGCTGGGGATCGTGCCGCAGAACAGTGGCGGCTTCGGCTCGATCCGCGAGGCCGCGACGGTGTGGGCCGCGATGGAGCTAGCGCCGCAGCAGACACGCATGACGGACATCAACGAGTGGCTGGGCCATGAGGTTATTCGGTTTGATGCGTTTGAGCTTTGAGCGCCTGCTTGACGGATGCAAGTGCTTGACTGCGGTGTGGGCGAACGTGCAGCGACTGTGCAGCGCGTGCCGGACAGCGCGCTACTGCCAACGGAGGGATGCGGTGGATCTGCTTTCAGTACTGCGTGTCAGCTCGAAGCAACCAGAAGCATCAAGAGGTCCGACTGAGTAACGGTATAGGTTAATAGTGATTGGGATCTTGCACACAAGAGTTTTGCCGACCACTATCGAGAATTCCGAGGCGATTTCGTGGTCTGCAAGGCTGTTCCCCTTCTCAGCATCTGAATGCCTGCCAAAGGCCGAAAGTACCTCAATAGTTACTAATTCCCCTCGGAATAGGCGATACGCAAGATCAATTTTCTGCGCCTCTTTCGTGGTCAGTGCGAGGCTATCGGGTAGGACGTATTCTGAATTGGTGATCCTCGCGATGTGATGAAGTTTTCCGAGAATAATAAGTCCTTCAATAAGTGGTTTGGCATGATCTGTCGGCGCCGAAAATTTGAGAGACTGCTTTGAGGCGCATATCTCGATGGATAGTCTTCCGCTAGCTTCTAAACTCTCCGCCCACTGCCCGATTCTCCCGATGCTCTGGTTGAGCGAGATTTGCTCAGCGAAGAGGGATTCGGGGAGTCCCATAGTGAGTTTGACGTCCACGGCGTTGTCACTTTTGGAAACTCGAAGCTTCGCGTTCAGAGTTGCGCGCTCGGTAGTCTGAACCGTGAGCCCTGCACGGCCGAAGGTAAGGACGCCGGGCAAAACCAATTCATCCCCTAAAAGGGACGTCCCAGCCGGGCACAGTCGCAGTTTGCATTCTTTCTTGTGGGCGGGCGAAAGCTGGAGAGTGCCAGGTTGTGGGATATTCAGCCCTAGCTCCTCATAGAGAGGTGATCCATAGAATTGAAGACTCTGGCTGCTTATCGTTGCTGACTCGCCATATAGAGTCATCTCTTGAATTGCTAGGAATTCTTCGTCGCCAACCTGCAGGGTTACACCGGCCGGAGACGCAGGATGACTATTCTGCGTGATTGAAATGGTGCTCTCGTTCCCATTCGCTGATATGGTTACATCCAGCGTCTCATCGAGACTGGAAAGATATCTTTCTCGCCTTGTAATTAATTCTTGGACGCCGTTAATTCGCCTGTGGGATGGCGTCAATATCGGCTTCACGACCCGCAGGAACTCGTCAAAAGATGATGCGCTATGGGACATCCGGACTTGCGCAATACCCGCTCCTACAGCCAAGCGCGGATTCTCCTCAACCACCTGTTGCGCGTGTGTCCAATAGGCAGAATTGTCATCCAGGAACACTCGGAATATCAGTACCGGCATAACGTCGCGCGCATAATCCCGAAGCCGGGCCCTTGATACGGGCGCAAACACCCCGCCTTTTTGACGCTTCGCCTGCCCCTTCACCTGAACAAGGAAGCACTGCCCATCAAATTCAGAACGGGGTGGTGTGACAAACAGATCGAATCCATCGTCGATCTTATATCCACCTGTTGTCCAGCCCTGGCGCGTGAAATACGTGTCTACCCAAATCTCCGCTAATCTTCCGGTCTTTTGATTGGCAGGGAAGTTAGGCTTAGGTCGAGATATCACTGGTCTGTCCTGGTGGGCGCTTCACGCGCGCGTAGCATGGGTTATTTCTGAGTGGGAGGCGCGACTGGTGGTTCAGGGAGACCGTTAGCTCCCCACTCTCCGCGCACTAGGTCCCTCTTGTGGTACGCGAAATTGCGGGGCGGCGTCACTGAGAAGAATCCGGCGCACGCCCTGCATACGGTCGCCACAGGCCGTGTCAGATGTTCCAAGCAACGAAACGCTTGAGCATGTCGTCGAGTTCCGCTGCAGCATTCTGTGCGATCACCCCAGCTTGATAGGAGTGCGCCGTCGATGCGGGCTCGTTTGTAATTGTGTTTATCTCGTATGGCTTCAATCCCGGAATAGGGGCATTGAGGGCCATGTACGGCGCGGAGATTGTCTTCAACCATCCGAACATTGTCACCTGTCCTCCAGCCGCCTCGATGTAAGCGCGGGCGCTTTCGATGCTTCGACCTGATGTGATCATGTCATCGACGACCAGAACTCGCTTTCCCCTAAGCGAGATGGGCGTTTTCCGCGCGTTGGCCGCAAGGTTGCTATGGGGGAACTTGTTCAACCTGATGGTGCTGAGCTGATTTTTGAAGAGCCTATCAGATGCTTTGATAGGTTGACTCTTCGCTGCGGTCGAGTGTCGCAGAATCAAATCGTGAAGATAGGATGCGCGGGTACATTTACCCAGCCTGGCAAGAATGCTCTCGAGACCATTCGCGGTGATTTTCTTGGGTGTGTCGGTGTGGCCGGGGTAACTGCAGATATGGTCGACGTCCTCCATGAGCCCAGAGAAATAGAGCGACGCCACCGTAATGTAGAACCAAAATTCTGGATGCCCGGCGCCATGCTTGGCGGCGTCCCTCGCGTCGTAACCGAAT
>NZ_JBFRFE010000189.1:0-6808 GCF_052114665.1 Stenotrophomonas sp. 2YAF22
GCGCGGTGCCTTCGGTAGATCCACGCCATGCGTGGATGGCCTTTCCTGCAACCACAGGCGGGTTTCTGCACAGTCTGCGGCTTGCCACTTGCCGTGATTGGCGGCAGGCTAGCTGGATGCTCAATTCTCCTTCGCCGCTTTCCGGTTTTGCCTTCGTGGGTGAACCGTTGGAGCGCGCCGATGCCATGCGCGAAGACGCCGATGCTCTGGCGCGCCTGTGGCCCGATGCGCGCATTCTTGTCCTGGACCAGGACGGCACCGCCTTCACCGGTGATGACGACCAGCCGCTGGCGTTGACCGGCGCCGATGTCGGTGGCGGGCCGGGTGTCGCGATCTTCCTCGGCCTGCGTGGCGAGCAGGCGTGGTTCTCGGTGGAAGCGGCCAGCGTGACCGTCACCGCGCCACGCCGGCTCGATCTGCGCCAGGCCGCACTGCTGTGGACCGTGGCCGATGCGACAGCCTTCAGCTACGCCCGTGGCATGTCCTACTGGCAATCGCGTACCCGCTTCTGCGGTGTCTGCGGCAGCGCCGTGACGTTCGCCCGGGGTGGCTTCGTCGGCCGCTGCCCGCAGTGCGCGACCGAACACTATCCGCGCGTCGACCCGGCCGTGATCGTCGCAGTGGAAAACCAGGGCCGGCTGTTGCTGGGTCGCCAGTCCAACTGGGCGCCGCGCCGCTATTCGGTGCTGGCCGGCTTTGTCGAGCCGGGCGAGACCTTCGAGCAGACCGTAGCGCGCGAAGTGCACGAAGAGAGCAAGGTGCGGGTGACCGCCTGCCAGTACCTGGGCTCGCAGCCCTGGCCGTTCCCCGGCGCATTGATGGTCGGATTCCGCGCGCAGGCACACGACGACGTGCCGACCGTGGATGGCGAACTGGAAGACGCGCGCTGGTTCAGCGCCGAGGAAGTTGGCGCGGCCCTCGCGCGTGACGTCGAGGACGATGGAGAAGGCATCCGTCTGTCACCGCCGATTTCCATTTCGCGGGGCCTGATCGAGCATTGGTACCGCCAGCAACCGGCATCCGGCGGTGCCAGCATTGCCGCCACCTGAACACGCAGCCGGTTACAGTACGGTTCACCGCTGACGGCGACGCTGCGACAGGTAAGGTAGCGACGCCGAACGCTCGCTCGTAGGGAGACCTGCCATGTTCACCACCCTGGTCGCCGTGTTGGTGGCACTGGCCCTTGGCCATGTCGCCCCGGCCGCTGCCGCGTCGCTGCGCCGTTTCGACGGCTTCCGGCGCTGGCTGGGCTGGCTGGACGCGCGCGGTGGTCGGGCCTGGCAGGGGGCCGCCGGCGTGGCGTTGGCGATCGTACCGCCACTGTTGCTGATGGCGCTGGTCGCCTGGCTGCTGCGCGGGGTGCTGTTCGGCCTTCCGGCGCTGCTGCTGGGCGTGGCCGTGCTGGCCTGGTGCTGGGGCCCGCGGGATCTGGACCGCGACATCGAAGCGATCATCGATGCCGACGATGCGCCCACCCGGCAGGCGGCGGTACGCAACCTGCAGTCGGCCGGTGGCAGCCTGCGCGAGGATGTTCCGTCACTGGTCGAGGCGACCGTGCTCAACGCCCTGCGGCGCTGGTTCGCGGTGCTGTTCTGGTTCCTGCTGCTGGGCCCGGTGGGGGCTCTCGGTTATCGTCTACTGGCACTGATGGCGGAAAGCCCGATGCGCGCGCGCGTGCCGGTGGAGCCGCTGGCGCTGGCACAGCGGCTGCTGGGCTGGATCGAGTGGCCGGTGGCACAGTTGATGGCGTTCTCGATGGCCCTGGTCGGCAACTTCGACACGGCCTGGAAGGCATGGCGCCAGGCGCATGGTGAGCGCTTGGCCGGCGGCATTGGTTTCCTGGGCGCGGTGGCGCGTGCCAGCGTCAATGCCGAGCTGCGCGAAGATGCGCACGATTACACCGAAGCCGGTCTGCTGCCGGTGTGGCAGCGGTTGCCGGACCTGCGGGATGCGATGAGCCTGGTGTGGCGGATGCTGCTGCTGTGGCTGGCGGTGCTGGCCCTGCTGGTGATCGCGGGCTGGGTGACCTAGTTGTTCTTTCTGCAGGGCTTGCTGCCCTGCACCCGCTGGAAGCAACAGCAACAGCAACAGCGGCTCTGGATTTCTGTGGGTTTGGCGGGGCGGTGTGGGGCTGCAGGACACGCCGTGAACCCATCCATGGGGGCTCGATTGCGCCTTGCTCGTGTGCGCTGTCCTGCGCACACGGCAAGACCGGGGTCGGGCGTCCTGCCCAACCCGCCCGAGGCATGCCTCGGGCCCATGGCGCCAACGGTCCTGCASCCCCACACCGCCCCACCCCCGACAGTTTCCGRTGACGGCCAGTAGATCCACGCCATGCGTGGATGCCGAGCGGAGCGACCCGCTTCGGCTTTTGATCTTCTCTTTCTCTTCCGTGGTGGACGCGCACGGAAATTGTCCGTGGCCGGGCGGGATGGGGCTGCGGGGGTGTCCGCGGCATGGATGCCGCGGCCAAGCCTCCACGGACGGATTCACGGCGTCCCCCGCAACCCCATCCCGCCCGGCCACCCCAGGGCTTCTGCCTTCAAACGCCGCCCACCACAAGGGGCTGCGCCGTTGGCTGGAAACCTACACCGGAGCCAGCGCGGTGAACGGTGCCCACGGCAGGTTGCGCAGCACGGCATAGCCGGGCAGCAGCCATAGCCAGAACGTGGGGCTGGCCAGTACCCGCATCAGTGGATCAAGCACGCGCGGGCGTACGCCGGCGGTGTTGAGCAGCATCAGGAACAGGAAGGGCAGGCTGATGACCAGCAACGGGTTCATCGCCATCGCGCCGGGCAGGTCGAAGTGGACCAGTGAGTACAGGCAGCGCGTGCTGCCGCAGCCGGGGCAGTAGAAGCCGGTCAGTGCGTACAGCGGACAGCCCGGCAGCGGATTGCCGGAGACATACGGATTGACGTGGCGCAGGACCACGGCGGCACCCGCAGCCAGGCCGGACGCGGCCAGCAGCGGAGCCCAGCGGGTGAGTCGGGAACGAGCAGGAAGTGCGGACATGCGGGGGCGGGATCCGGCGCATGGCCGGACCCCGTCGCGGGCATCAGTAGCTGCCGTTGCCGCCGCTCAGGGCGCCCAGGCCGCCAACGGCCATGATGATGATGAAGTACAGGACGCCAACCACAACGGCAGCGATGGCCGACCAGATGGCCCACTTCTTGGCCTTGTCGGCCGAATCACGGGCACCGGCGACGTCGCCGGCAGCCAGCTTGCCGTTGACCTGCGCGGCGTAGACGATCGACACGATGCCGGCCGGCAGGCAGCAGAACAGGGTGGACAGGATGGCCCAGACCAGATTATTGGGGACCTGCGCAGTGGTGGTGTTCATGGTTCAAGCTCCTCGATGGGTGGTGGTGGTGAATCAAAGGTCGGATAGAGCGCCCAGCGCGGCCAAGCCGCCGAACAGCCCGAACCACAACAGCAACAGGACCGGCAGGGCTGCGGCCGAAGCCACCGCCCACCAGCCCGCCTTGCGCGACGCGCTATAGGCCCCCGGCAGGTCACCGGCCGCATTGCGACCATCGACCTGGGCGGCATACACGATCGACACCACGCCCAACGGCAGGCAGCAGAACAGCGTCGTCAGGATCGCCCAGACCAGATGGTTGGGGATGTAGACCGGACGGCTGAGCGGTGGCGGTTGATTCAAAGCAAGACTCCATTCCTTGGTGGTCGGCCGTGTGAACGGGCCGAACCTCCCCCCTGTGGGTGCGTAATCTACCGCAACCAACGACGCATGTATGCGTTTTCAGCCCCGTCAGGCCTCGCATCGCCCTTGGACGGTGGCGTATGCAGCGTACCGTCATCGCCCCCGGATGGGGGCGATTGCGTCAGGCGAGGTCGCCGCGCAGGGTGCGGACCTGCGCTTCCAGGGCGGCGGCATCGGTTGAATGGCCATCCACCGCCGGGGCGGCGACCACCTCCACTGTCGCCCGGAACCGACGCGGTACGCGCATCCGGCCCAGGCGGGTATCGCGGCGGCTCCACATGCTCGACCACATGCCGCGCAGGGCCATCGGCACCACCGGTACCGGGCGGCGTTCAAGGATCTTCTCCACACCCGATTTGAACGGTGCCATCGCGCCGTCACGGGTCAGTGCGCCTTCCGGGAAGATGCATACCAGCTCGCCCTCGGCGAGTGCGGCGTCGACTTCATCGAACGCGCGCTGCATCAAGGCCGGGTCTTCGCGCGCACCAGCGATCGGAATCGCCTTGGCGGTGCGGAAGATCCAGCGCATGACCGGGATGTTGAAGATCTTGTAGTACATGACGAAGCGCACCGGGCGCGGGATCGTCGCCGACAGGATCAGCGCGTCCATGTAGCTGACGTGGTTGCAGACCAGCAGCGCGGCGCCCTCATCGGGCACGTTCGCTTCGATGCCGTGCGGGCGCAGCCGGTACAGCGTGCGCACCATCACCCAGCTGAGGAAGCGCATCAGGAATTCGGGGACGATGGTGAAGATGTAGATCGCCACCACGGCATTGGCGATGGCCAGTGCCAGGAACAGCTGCGGGATGGTCCAGCCGAGCAGGCGCTGGGTGAGCAGGCCGAGTACGGCCGCAGCGACGATGAAGCCGGAGTTCTGGATGTTCAGCGCGGCGAATACGCGCGACATCTCCGATTTCGGCGTGCGGCTCTGGATCAACGCAAACAGCGGCACCACGAAGAAGCCGGTGAACAGGCCGATGCCGAGCAGGTCGATGATGATGCGGATGCTGCCGGCCTGGTGCACGAACTGGGTGACCGACAGGCCCTGCGCGGTGGCTTCACCGGCGCGCGCGAAGTACAGGTCCAGCAGGAAGGCGGTCATGCCGAACGCACCCAGCGGCACCAGGCCGATCTCCACCGTACGCGCCGACAGCTTTTCGCACAGCAGCGAACCGACGCCGGTGCCTACCGAAAACAGCGCCAGGGCGAAGATGTACAGGGTGGGTTCGCCACCGAGGTTGGTGACCGCATAGGACGGCAGCTGCGCAGTGAGGATGGTGCCGACGAACCAGAACCAGGACACGCCGAGGATGGCGTTGCGTACCGCCTTCTGTTTCCTGGCCATGCGCAGCACGGCCAGCGATTCGGGAATCGGGTTCCAGTTGATCTTCAGGTCCGGGGCGCCGGCATCTACCTTGGGGATCATGCGCGCGGCCAGGTTGCCGCAGATCGCCAGCGCGATGACCGCGGTGGCGGCCACGATCGGTCCATGGCTGCCGGCCAGGGTGAACACCAGGCCGCCGACGATCATGCCGGTCAGGATCGACATCGACGTGCCCATCTCGACCAGGCCATTGCCACCGGTCAGTTCTTCCGGGCGCAGCACCGAGGGCAGCACCGAGTACTTCACCGGGCCAAACAGGGTGGACTGCAGGCCCGTGCAGAACAGGGCCACCAGCAGCACCGGCAGGCTCTCGGTAAGAAAGCCCACCGCAGCCAGCGTCATGATCACGATCTCCATGGTGGTGGTGATCACGATCAGCCGCGACTTCTCCAGCTTTTCCGCGATCTGCCCGGCCAGGGCGGAGAACAGGAAGTAGGGCAGGATGAACAGCGCCGGCGCCAGGTTGGTGTAGAGCGTGCGCTCACTTTCAGCCACGCCGAGGTAGAACAGCAGGCCGATGATCGCCTGCCGGTACACGTTGTCGTTGAAGGCACCCAAGCCCTGCACGATGAAGAACGGCAGGAAACGGCGCTGGCGCAGCAGGGCGAACTGGTTGTGACCGGACATGGAACCTCCTTGGACCGGCGCAGCCTAGCATTCCTGCCTGTCAGGCAGGGATGGGGTAGGTGCGGACCGTTGGTCCGCACACCCCACCAACGCTCACACGATATCGTCGACCACGCCGCCATCGACCCGCAGCGCTGCGCCGGAGGTGGCCGACGCCTGCGGCGAGGCGAGGTAGACCACCATGTTGGCCACTTCCTCGACCGTGGCCGCGCGCTGGATCACCGATGCAGGACGATGGGCCATCACGAACTCACGGCCGATCTGTTCCAGCGGCTTGCCGGTACGTGCGCGTTCTTCTTCGAACATTGTTGCGAAGCCGTCGGACAACGTTGGGCCGGGCAGCACCGCATTGACGGTGACGCCGCTGCCGGCTACGCGCTTGGCCAAGCCGCGCGACAACGACAGCTGCGCGGTCTTGCTGACGCCGTAATGGATCATGTCGGCAGGAATGTTGCGTGCCGATTCGGAGGAGATGAACAGCACGCGGCCCCAACCGGCGTCGACCATCGCCGGAAGCAGGGCGCGCGACAGGCGCACGCCGGACATGACATTGGTCTGCCAGTACTGCTCCCAGGTGGCATCGTCGGTCTCGAAGAAGTCCTGCGGGCCGAAGATGCCGGCATTGTTGACCAGGATGTCGACGTTGCCCGGCAGGCCGGCCAGCAGCGCGTCGACCCCGCGGGCGTCGGACAGGTCGGCGGCCACGCCCAGCACGTTGGCGTCGGGAATGGCAGCCAGCAGGCGCTGGCGCGCGCGTTCCACGCTGTCGGCACTGCGGCCGTTGAGGATGACCTGCGCACCCGCGGCGGCAAGCCCCTGTGCGATGGCCAGACCGATGCCGGCGGTGGAGGCGGTGACCAGTGCGGTGCGGTCGTTGAGTTCGATCTTCATGGGGAGATCCTGCGTGGGCGACACGGCAGTATCGGCGCGGCGGCGTGATCGGAATGCCCCCGTGGACGCAACACGATGTTGCACGGCCGACAGGGCGACACCCGAATGCCGCTCCAGCACATCACGCCACGCGTGGATGCCGCACCAGTAGATCCACGCCATGCGTGGATGCGCTCCAGTAGATC
>NZ_JBFRFE010000190.1:0-6804 GCF_052114665.1 Stenotrophomonas sp. 2YAF22
CTGTCGCGCCGTACCGAACAACAGGCCGCGAATCTGGAAGAGGCTGCCGCCTCGATGGAAGAGCTGACCTCGACCGTGCGCCAGAACGCCGAGCTGGCACGCCAGGCCGACAGCGAAGCGCATGCGGCCGGCGTTGCCGTGCGCGAGACCGAGCAGGCCATGGCGCAGATGGCCACGGTGATGGGCGAGATCGACCAGTCTTCGGCGCGCATTTCGGAAATCTCCACGGTGATCGATGGCATCGCCTTCCAGACCAACATCCTGGCGCTGAACGCTGCAGTGGAAGCGGCGCGTGCCGGCGAACAGGGCCGCGGCTTTGCGGTGGTGGCCAGCGAAGTGCGTACGCTGGCACAGCGTGCCGGTGTCGCTGCCAAGGAGATCAAGGAGTTGATCGAGGACGCCGCTGCCAAGGTGCAGAGTGGTCTGGCCGTGACCGTGGAATCGGAAGCCGCCATTGCCCGCGTGGCCCAGGCGAGCTCGCGTACCACCCAGCTGATGAGCGACATCGCCGCCGCCAGCAAGGAACAGGCGGCCGGCATCGAGCAGGTCAACCAGGTGGTGGTGCAGATGGACCAGGTGACCCAGCAGAACGCTGCGCTGGTGGAAGAGGCGACCGCTGCCAGCCGCGCGCTGGAAGAGCAGGCGCATGCGCTGACCACGTCGGTGTCGGTGTTCCAGCTGGAGCAGGGCGCACGCATGCCCAGCCTGCCTGCACGCGCGGCGTAAGCCAACGACAACGCGATGTTGGATGGCGCCCTGCATGCGATGACCCGCATGCAGGGCGTCGATGCACGCAACGGTTGAGGGCCGCTAGCGCCCGCGTGCCGAGCGTTCGATCAACCAACCGGCCGCGTACAGCAACAGCAGGGTTGGCGGAACCAGCACCGCATACGCGGTCGACCAGGGCTTGCCGTACAACAGGCTGCCTGCGCCGATGGCATCAAGCGCGGCGGACTGCAGGGTGATGGGGAGTGCCATCAGGATGTAGGTACCCTTCGGGTCGGCGTCTGTCTGCGCGCCGTGGACCAGCCACGCGGTCAACAGCAGGTAGACCACGCACAGCGCAAGGCCTGTCCAGCTCAGCAGTCGTCGCATCTTCATCTGCAGGCCTCCTGTCAACGGACGTCGAAGCGGGCCTGCAGGGGCAGGCTCACATTCCGCAACAGATCCCTGACCACCACCTGCGCGGTCCACGTGCCCTTCGGGTCACCTGCCTCGGCGACGAACTTCAGCTGCACACTGGTCATGTACAGCAGGGTTGGCGGGCCGGGCAGGGCGGCAGTGAAGCAGGGAACATCGCGTTCGTCGACACTGGTACTGCCGTCCGGGCGAAGCATGTGCAGATCGCAGTGCACCTTGGGTACGCGGTTCTCATCCAGTTGCGGGTTGGACAGGAATGTCAGCAGGAACAATTCTCCGCCCAGGTGGACTTCGCTGGCCTCGGTAAAGCTGGGAGTGCTCTCCGGTGGAGTTTCCCATTTGGCCCGCCAGTCGGCGTCGGAGGTGACCAGCAGGGATGCCGCAAAGCCATCGCTGGATTTCATGGCATCGGTCTGCGGCACCGCCTTGCCGTCGCCATTTATCCAGCCATCGCTGGCAAAGGTGGTCATTGGCAGCATCAGGGCCATCATGGCCAGTGCGTAGGTCCCTCGCATCAACGCTCTCCTTGGTAGCCGCATCCTGCGGCGGAGCCGGCAGTATCGCGCAACCTTGGCCGGCACAGCAGAGGGAGAGCCAGGAAGAGGTTCCTTCGCCTGCCGATCCGGGCGATGCTTGCCAGCAAAGGAGCTGGCATGGGAACGGGACGTGAGGAAAAACGGGGCTGTGATGCCGCGTCGGCCGCGCCGCTGCACGTACTGATGCTGCCAGGCCTGGATGGCACCGGCAGCATGTCGACCCCGTTGCTGTCCGCACTGCAGGCTCATGGGCTGACGACGCAGGCGATCGCGCTGCCTGCGCAGGGCGGGCAGGATTACGCCACGCTTGCCAGATGGCTGTGGCCGCAGCTGCCCCGCCACCCCTTCATCCTGCTTGCCGAGTCCTTCTCGGGGCCGTTGGCAGTCGAGCTGGCCGCGCGCCAGCCCGCAGCGCTGCGCGGACTGGTGCTGGCCGCGACCTTTGCGCGCCGGCCCGTGCCATTGCCGGCAGCCGGCGCGGCACTGCTGTCACCGGCCTGGCCGGTGCCTCCCGTGGCGATGCTGGCGCGCCTGCTGCTGGGGCGGTGGCGCACCGGCGAGCACATGCCGATGCTGCGCGCTGCGTTGGCTCAGGTTCCAGCGACCACGTTGCGGCAGCGCGCCGCAGCGACCCTGCGGGTGGACGTACGCGCATTGCTGCCGCAGATCGGGGTGCCGACGCTGTGCCTGCAGGCGGGTCATGACCGGCTGCTGTGGCCGCCGAGCGTAGCCGAGCTGCAGACCCTGCTGCCGGACGCGCGGCACGTGGCCCTGGACGGGCCGCATCTGCTGCTGCAGGCCTGTGCCGAACCGGCCGCCGCGGTGGTGGCCGGTTGGGTGAGGGCGCTGCCCGCTACCGGCTAATTGCCGGCGCGGGTGCGTGCGGCCTTCTTCGCCGCGGTCTTGCGTACCGCCTTTTTTGCTGCACGGGTCTTCGCGGCCTTCTTCGCTGCGGTGCTGCGTGAGGCGCTCTTCTGCGTTGCCTTCCCGGCGGCCGCCTTCTTTGCAGGGACCTTCGCAGGCGCCTTCTTCACCACCTTCTTTGCAGCAGTCTTCCTGGTGGCGGCTTTCTTCGCAGGCGTCTTCTTCGCAGCGGTCTTATTCGCCACCTTCTTCGCCGGCGCCTTGCTTGCGGAAGCCTTCTTCGCCGTTGTCTTTCTGGCCACCTYCTTCGTTGCCTTGCGCGCGCTGCCGCTGCGCTTGCCACCACCATCCTGCTTGTTCACGGTGGCCCAGGCGATGCGCTCGGCGGTGCCTTCACTGGCACCGCGTTCGCGCTCACTCTCTTCGATATGCTCGGCCTGGCGCTTCTGCTTGTCGGTATAGGCGGATTTGTCACCACGGGGCATGGGGATTCTCCTGTTGGATGATCAGGCCAGCAGGCGCAGCTTCGGCTCGCGTGCCCACTGGCGGGTGGCGGCAGCGGCGAGGAAGGCCTTGCTGTCTTCGGCCTCCACGGTGCCGGCATCGTTGCCGACGCGCGCTGCCTTCAACAGGGCCTGTGCGCCTTCGTCACTGGCGATGGCTTTCAGGTGCGCCCAGGCATCGCTGACAAAGCCCACGGCTGCCGCGTCCTTGGCCAAGGCCTTGCCGGCGTCGGCACTCAGCACGACCGCCACTGCGTCGAACACCACCGACGGGGTACCGGCCAGCTGTCCATCGGCGRCCTGCGTTTTGCCGTCGCTGAGCGTGGCACCGCCAATTTTCGGCGCGACCAGCTTGACGCTGGCGCCGGCCTTTTCGGCGGACTTGCGCAGAGTGGCGATCACCCGTGCATCGGAGCCCTCGTCGAACAGGATGCCGATGCAGCGCCCCTGCAGCAGGGGCTTGTTGCGGCCGATCACGCGGACCTCGGGTGCGGCGGGCAGGTCCTGTGCAGGGGTTGCCGTCGGTGCCGGGGCGGGCAGGGTGCCCAGGGCCAGCCCGTCGGCCACGCGCTTGGCCAGGCCTTCGTCGATGTTGCGCAGATGGCTGACGGTGCGCACGCGCACCTTCTCGGTTTCCACCTTCGACAGCTCGAACACCAGCGCCGAGGCCAGGTGCGCCTGTTCCGGTTTTTCCAGGCTGCGGAAGAACATCCGCGCCTGGCTGTAGTGGTCGGCAAAGCTCTCCGCGCGGGTGCGGCCCTTGCGCCCATCATCGGCGCTGGCGTGGCTGCGGAAACCGGTGGGCGTCTCGCGCGGGCTGTCTTCCTGCAGCGAACTGGGGTCGTAGGCCACGCGCCCCTTCGGCACCTGCATCTGCATGTGGCCATCGCGCTGATGGTTGGCGAACGGGCACTTCGGTGCGTTGATCGGAATCTGGTTGAAGTTCGGTCCGCCCAGGCGGATCAGCTGGGTATCCAGATAGGAGAACAGCCGCCCCTGCAGCAGCGGGTCATTGCTGAAATCGATGCCCGGCGGCACGTTGGCCGGGCAGAAGGCGACCTGCTCGGTCTCGGCGAAGAAATTGTCCGGCCAGCGGTCCAGCACCATGCGTCCGATTACCTGCAGCGGCACCAGCGACTCGGGGATGATCTTGGTCGGGTCCAGGTGGTCGAACGGGAAGCCATCGGCCTGTTCTTCGGTAAACAGCTGCACGGCCAGCTCCCACTCGGGGAAGTCGCCGCGCTGGATCGCCTCGAACAGGTCGCGGCGGTGGAAATCGTTGTCGGCGGCCTGCAGCTTCAGCGCCTCGTCCCAGACGGTGGACTGCAGCCCCAGCTTCGGCCGCCAGTGGAACTTGACGAAGGTGGAGTTCCCTTCCTCATCCAGCAGGCGGAAGCTGTGGATGCCGAAGCCTTCGATGGTGCGCAGCGAGCGCGGAATCGTGCGATCGCTCATCGCCCACATGATCATGTGCATCGATTCGGGCATCAGCGAGACGAAATCCCAGAACGTGTCGTGTGCGCTGGCCGCCTGCGGGAACGCGCGGTCCGGTTCCATCTTCACCGCATGGATGAGGTCGGGGAACTTGATCGCGTCCTGGATGAAGAACACCGGAATGTTGTTGCCGACCAGGTCCCAGTTGCCTTCCCTGGTGTAGAACTTCACCGCGAAGCCGCGCACGTCGCGCGGGGTGTCGACCGAGCCGGCGCCGCCGGCAACCGTGGAGAAGCGGGTGAACACCGGCGTCTTCACCCCGACCTCGGTGAGGATCTTCGCCCGGGTCACCTTGCCCAGCGACCGGGTCAGTTCGAAGAAGCCATGGGCGGCCGAACCGCGTGCATGGACGATGCGCTCGGGAATACGCTCGTGGTCGAAGTGGGTGATCTTCTCGCGCAGCAGGAAGTCTTCCAGCAGGGTGGGTCCACGCGGTCCCTGGCGCAGGGAGTTCTGGTTGTCGGCAACCGGAATACCCTGGTTGCTGGTCAGTACCGGATGGGCGCCTCCTGCGAGCTGATGCAGTTCATCGCCCTGGCCGCGGCTGTCACGGTCGGCGGAGGTGGTGGCGGGAGCGCGCTTGCCGGTCGGCTTGCTGGCGGCCATGGAGGATCTCCTGGAGCGGGTAGGGGGCAGACCCCAGACAGTGGCGCCGCCGGCGTTAATGCACGGTCCCGTGAGAGTGAACGCGCAGACAAATCGGCGGCTCGGGTATGCTTGCCGCATGCGAGTCGAACCCGCCGACATCGAAGCCCTGTTCGACGCCATTCCGGACGTGCTGTTCTTCATGAAGGACCGCCAGGGCCGCTACACCTACGTCAACCAGACCATGCTGCGACGGCTGGGCCTGCGTGCGCGCAAGGACGTGATCGGACGCACCGCGGCCGAGATCTACCCCACCGGCTTGAGTGCGGACTATGTCGACCAGGACGCACGCGTGCTGTCCGGCGAGGTGATCGAGAACCTGATGGAGCTGCACCTGTTCGCCAACCGCGAACCGGGCTGGTGCCTGACCTGCAAACGCCCGCTGCTGGTGGACGGGCAGGTCGAGGGGCTGATCGGCATTTCCCGCGACCTCGGCCAGAAGGACAGCCTGGGGACCCAGTACGAGCAGCTCCGTCTGGCCTTGGCCCACCTCAATACGCACTACGCCGAGAACGTGCGGATGCAGACGCTGCTGGACATCACCGGGTTCTCGTTGTCCAAGCTGGAGCGCAGCTTCCGCAAGGTGTTCCAGATGACGCCGCAGCAGGTGCTGACCCGGCTGCGGATCCAGATGGCCATGCACCTGCTGCATGGCAACGAGAGCATTGCCTGCATCGGCCAGGCCTGCGGTTTCAGCGACCAGAGCGCGTTCACCCGCAAGTTCAAGGCTGAAACCGGTTTCTCCCCGCGCGCCTACCGCGCCCGTATCGGCGGCAATGTCGGCGAGCCGGTACCGGCCTGAGTTTCCTGCTGCGCTGTGCCTATCCCCGCGGCGGCTGGACACGGTAAGGTGTCGCCCTTGTAGCCGCCGCCAGCCCTGCCGATGCCCGCCACCCCCGATACGACCGCTTCGCCCTCCCGCCTCGGCCATTCGCTCAAGCCACGCCAGCTGATCATGATGGGGCTGGGCAGCGCCATCGGCGCCGGCCTGTTCCTCGGCTCCGGCGTGGGCGTGCAGGCGGCCGGCCCGGCGGTGCTGGTGTCCTACCTGGTGGCCGGTGCGCTGGTGATCATCGTGATGAACGCGCTGGGCGAAATGGCCGCGGCCAAGCCGACCAGCGGTGCGTTCTCGGTGTATGCGGCCGATGCCATGGGCGCCACCGCCGGTGCCACCGTGGGCTGGCTGTGGTGGGTGCAGCTGGTCATCGTGATTGCCGCCGAGGCGGTGGGTGCGGCCGGATTGCTGGCCACAGTCTGGCCGGTGGTGCCGGTACCGATGGCGGCATTGGCCTTCATGCTGTTCTTCACCGCGATCAACCTGCTCGGGGTGAAGAACTTCGGCGAGTTCGAATTCTGGTTCGCCATCCTCAAGGTGGCGGCGATCCTGGCCTTCATCGCCGTGGGCGTGGCGCTGCTGATGGGCTGGCTGCCGCAGGTGGCCTCGCCGGGCCTGAGCAACTTCACCGAGCACGGTGGCTTCGCACCGAAGGGACTGGCCGGCATCGGCGCGGCGCTGCTGGTGGTGGTGTTCGCCTTCGGTGGCACCGAAATCGTGGCCGTCGCTGCGGCGGAGACCGAAGACCCCGAGCGCAGCATCGCCCGTGCCATCCGCACCGTGGCCT
>NZ_JBFRFE010000191.1:0-6795 GCF_052114665.1 Stenotrophomonas sp. 2YAF22
GCAACATCCTGTGGCTGTTCGCACTGCCGATGGCGGCAGCCAACATCATCGGCTCGGTGGTGGGCACGCGGTTGGCGCTGAAGGGCGGCACGCCGTTCATCCGAAAATTGTTCGTGGGCCTGGTGGTGGTGCTGATCGCGCGGATGGCGTGGGATACGTTCCGTAGTTCGTGAATGCGATTGCCGGCCAGCGATCGGCACTACCACTATCGGGATTCATGACCTGGTAGGTGCCAACCTTGGTTGGCACGCTGTTTCCGGTCGCGAAGAGCAGCCGAGCATGGCTCGGCTCTACAGGGGATTGCCGGCCAGCGGCCGGCACTACCAGGGCGGGCCGAAGCGATCAGGCTTCGGCTTCTTCCGGTTCGTCGGCCTGCTGGCGGCTGCGCTCCGGCAGCTTCAGGCGCTTGCCTTCTTCGTCGTACTCGATGAGCAGCACGCCCGAATCGTGGCGGCCGCTGATCTCGACGAAGCAGGCGCCACCGATGAACGGTTCCAGCGTCATCACCGATTTCAGCGGGGTGGCCACCACCATCTGGAAACCGAAGTTGTCGAAGATGTTCATCGCCAGCGCGGTGAACTCGTTGTCGGCCTTGTCGAAGGCTTCGTCGAGCACGACTGCGGCATAGCTGGGCAGCTGGCTGTCGGCGCCGCCGAGCTGGTAGCGCAGTGCCGCGGCCAGGCAGGTGGTGGCCAGCTTCTGCCGCTGGCCACCGGATTTGCCGGCGCCGCTGCGGTAGATCTCGACCTGCTGGCGCGTTTCCACATCCAGCTCCACGCCGATGAACTCCACGTGCAGGCGTACGTCCAGCACCACTTCGCGCCAGCGCTTGTCTTCGCCTTCCTGCGAGCCGAGGCGGTTGACCAACTGGCGCAGGACGGTGAACTGCGTTTCGGCCAGGTCGCGCTGCTCGGTCTGCTGCTGCGACAACACCTCGCGCAGCTGCTGGTGGAACTCCTGCACTTCCGGCAGGCGCCGGTCGTTCAGTTCGATGGTCAGCAGGGTGCCACGGTTGAAGGGCACCTGCTCCAGGCTGGCGTTGACTTCGTCCAGGCGCTGGCCGATCGACTTGCGGGCCTCCGCGCTGTGACGCTGCAGCGCGAGCAGGTTGTTCTTGCTCTGGTTCTGCAGCAGGTCGAAGAAGCGTTCTTCATGCTGCGGCAGGCCATCGCGTTCAAGGCGTTCGAGGCGAGCGAGGAAATCCTCGGCCGAGGCCACCGACACGGTGAAGTCGCCCGATTCTTCCGGCCACTGCTGGATGAAGCGGCGGAAGCAGCCCAGCAGCAGGTTCTCGATGCGGTTGACGTCCTGCTGCGAAGACGAGAGCTGTTCGTTCAGCGCGTTGCTGACCTGGCGCATGTGCGCTTCCAGCGTTTCCAGGCTGAGCGGGCCCTGCTCCTGCAGGCGCTCGGCCAGGCCGGCTTCCTGGTCTTCGGCCAGCGCTGGCAGGACCAGTGCCCGGCTCTGCTGGCGGGCACGATCCAGGCGGTCGCGTTCGCGCACCAGCTGGCCGCGCTCGACGCGGGTGTCTTCGTAAGTGCGGCGGGYCTGCTCGATATCGGCGCGGGTGGCGTCGATCTGCTGGGCGATCCTGGCCAGGTCGGCATTGCCTTCGCGCAGGGCGTGCAGGCTGGCCTCGATGTCGGCCAGACGCTGTTGAGGCGCGGCGACGTCGATTTCGTTCCAGCTGATGCCGATCAGCTGGTGGCAGGCCAGGCGACGTTCGTTGTCGCGGTCACGCTGGCTGCGCAGGCGCGCGATGTCGGTATCGCAGCTGGCGATACGGGCGGCCAGTTCCTGGGCTTCCTTCTCGAAGACGGCGAGCTTGTCGCGGTTGCTGAAGCCCAGCAGCCAGCGGCGGCGATCGTTCACCGCACTGCGATCGTCCTTCTCGAAGCGGTCGCCCGGATGCTTGACCTGACCTTCGCGGGTGATGCCGCGGTCGACGTTGCGCAGCTGCTTGGCGTCCACGCATTCGTAGTCGAAGCGCTTGCCCAGCTCGCGGCGCAGCCAGCTTTCGAACACGTGGTCGCGTAGTTCCAGCTTGTGCAGCAGCGACTTGGCGGACGGTTCGCGGGCGAACGCATCGTCATTGCGACGCACGCGGTAGTAGGTGAAGCGCATGCCCAGGTGGGTACGGTTCACCCATTCGGCGACGTCGTTGTAGTGCTTGTCATCGACCAGCAGCGACTGCGCGAAGCCACCGAGCACACGCTCGATCGCGCCCTGCCAGCTCTGCTCTTCCGAGCGGACCTGGATCAGTTCGCCGACGAACGGCAAGGCCGCTTCGGAGATACCGGTTTCTTCGGCAAGGCGCGCGCGCAGCTTCTGCATCGGCGCAGGAATGCTGGAGGGCGTGCGCTGCATCGCCTCCAGTTCGCCACGCACGTCGGAGAAGCGCCGCTCGTCGTCGCGCTTGCCGCCCAGCCGTTCGCTGATGGCGTCGTCCAGGGCGCTCGACGCACGCTGACGGTCTTCCAGTTCGGACTGCGCCTGCTCAAGCAGCTCGGCGAAGCCATGTGCATCCTCGGGCAACGCGGCCTGCAGCTTCTGTGCGGCGTCACGCGCCTGCGCCTGCTTGGCCAGGCGGCGATCACGTTCGGCTTCGGCGCGGCCCTGCTCGCGTTCCAGTTCCTCGATGCGCTCACCGCCCTGCTGGCGGCGCTGCAGTTCCAGCTCGGCCAGGCGCTCGGTGTGGTTGTCCAGCGCCGCGCGACGCTGCGCTTCTTCGCCCAGCAGGCCACGGTCGCGCGTATCCATTTCACGCAGGCGCGCTTCGATCAACAACTGTCGACGGCTTTCGCGGAAGCTGTCGATACCGAGCTTGAGCGCTTCGTCATCGCCGCGACGACGGCTCATCGCCTGCAGGTCGCCATAGTGCTCGCGCGCCGGCTTCAGGGTTTCGACCTGACGCCGCGCGGTGACCACGGCCTGGTGCGCGCCATCGAGTTCGGCGAAATCGCTGACAAGTCGTTCGGCAGCGTCGAAGGTCTTCGGCGTGTCGAGCATGAAGTCGCGCAGGAAGACGTTCAGGTCACCCAGGTTCTTCGCCGACTGCGTCTTGTGCAGCAGGCGCAGCGCCATCTCGTTGTCGATGCCGAGCAGGTGGCGGAAGCGTTCGGCATAGCCGGAGAACGTGTCGAAGTGATGGACGTCGGCCAGCTTCTGCTTGAGCTTGCGCAGGTCGAGATCGAAGCCGCCCAGATCCTTGGCGATGTCGAACGGACGCTCGGCGATCATGTAGTGCTTGCGCACGTCACCGGCGGAGGTGCTGCTGCCGGCGATCCAGAGCAGGCGTACCAGGCTGACCACGCGGCCATCGCCGGCGCGGTACTCCAGCACCAGCGCGGTCCAGGTCGCGCCCTTGCGCAGGTACTGGGTGGCGATTTCACCGGTGCCACTGTCCTGCTGGTCGGCCCACGCGCCGCGCACGTAGGACACCAGGTTGCGGTCGCGGCCGCTGCGTTCGGCTTCACGCGCTGCGGCGTTGAAGTCGACGATGGCCGGTGGCGTCAGCAAGGCGGACATGGCATCGAGCAGGGTCGACTTGCCCGAACCCGAGCGGCCGACGAACAGGAAGCCGCGCTCGGCGATCGGCACTTCGGTCAGGCCGTTGAAGGTGCCCCAGTTGTGCACCTGCAGGCGGCGCATGCGGAACTGCTGCAGGCGCGGGTCCGGCAGGCCTTCGTTGAACAGGGCGGGAGTGTGCTTGGAAATGGCCATGCGGTGCTCGGGTCTCTCAGGCTTCAGCGGCCGGGGTTTCGCGCAGCTGGCGGTAAACCGCCGACAGCTGGGATACGTCTTCGGCGGAGAACAGCAGCTTCAACGCCGGCGAGACTTCGTGGCGGTCTTCCTGGCCGCCGAGGCGGGTCAGGATGTGGTTGTCCTTCATTTTCTGCACCGCCGAGGCGACACGGCGGTTGAAGCCGGCGCGATCGGTGGACAGGTTCTTTTCGTAGATGGCCAGTGCTTCGGCCATTTCAGCATCGGCGACCACGGCGCGGTTGCCACGCGCATCGGCTTCGCCCAGCTGCTGGCGCAGGTACAGCAGCAGCACCGAATCGATGAAGGTCAGCGGCGAGGTGCGCAGCAGTACCGGTGCATCGACATCTTCGGTGTCGGCCTGGCGGGTGAACGCCACGCCACTGTCACGGTCGAGCACCAGTTCCAGGAACAGGTCCGACAGCGCCGAACGGATACCGGCTTCGCTGCGGATCAGTGCCGGCCACAGCTTGGCGTGACGCAGCTGGTCGATGCTGGGGCCGATCAGCAGCTGGCACAGCGCGCGGCGCGCATCCAGCGGCAGGCGGCCGGTATCGCCCATGTAGTAGACGTCGTTGCCGCGCCGGGGCTGGGCCACGGTCGCCACCGGCTCGGCCTGGTAAGCGTCTTCGGCCAGGTCGGCATGCGGTGCGTCGATGGGGTCTTCATGCCAGCTCATGGCGTCTCTCCTGGGTAAACCAAACCAGCGGGATGCGGGCACGACGGATCTGTCCGTCGCCACCTCGCCATTCGGCAAGCTCCTGTTCGCCGGCGATCACGCTGCCAAAGCGCGTGCCCAGCGAGAGGTAGCCGATGACACTGCCCAGCCCCTGCGGCGCTTCGCGCTGCGACAGGGCCTGGGCAATGCTGAGTTTCGGCTGCCTGTCGAGCAGGTCGTGCAGGTCGCGGCGCAGGGTGCGGAAATCGATTTCCGACGACGCCACCAGATCGCCCACGCTTTCCAGGCTGATGCTGGCCGCATCGTTGTATTCGACGTTGCCATCGACCTGCGCGCTGCGCGGGTCGTGCAGCTTCCACTGCGACCACGAACGCAGGCGGCTGGTGGTCAGCTGCAGGTCGCGGCCAATGGCGCGCTGCGCCGGGAAGTCATCGCGCAGTGCCAGTGCTTCGGACTGCGCCTGCTTCAACAGCTGGTTGAGGCGGCGCTGTTCCAGGTAGCCACGGCTCTGCACGAAACCACGCAGGCTGCGCGCGAAGTTCTGCAGCACGTCATGCACCTGGCCACCACGCTCGAGCATGGTGCTGGTGAAGCCGCGCAGGAAGTTGCGCTCGTTGCGATCCAGCCGCCGGGCGAAGCCACGGGCCAGCAGCGTCTCCAGCGCGGCATCGAGCTGGGCGCTCTGTTCGGCGTCGTTGAGCAGGCGCCAGAACGCCTGGAAACTACGGCCCGCGTCGCTCTCGCCGATCACGTCCACGCCTTCGAACAGCTTGGACAGCACGTCGCCGCGCTCGCCTTCGTCATCGATGATGCGTTCGCGGAAATCACGGTTGAGCTGTTCGAAGTCGTCGCGCACGCGGCGGAAGTCTTCGGTCAACTCGTCGGCCAGGCCGATGATCTGCCGCGTGCGTTCCAGCGCGCGCTTGCCGTCCAGGGCCGTCACCCGGCCAGCGCTGACACGGGCGATCTCGGCATCGATGCGGTCGCGCTCGTCGCGCAATGCGGACAGGCGTGCGTCCGGGTCGGCCTCGGTCTGCGCGGCCAGCTGCGACAGCTGCTCGATCACCAGTGCCAGACGGCTCTCGGTGGCGGCCACGCGGGCCTGCTCCATGCTGTCGGCGAAGCGGATCGCCTGCAGCGCCTGGGTCGAGAGCTCGTACTGCTCCTGGTCGGCGCCTTCAGGCAGCCGGCGTTCCAGCCAGCCCTGCGCGAGCCAATGGGCGACGTAGGCCTGCGCGGTCCGCGGCAGCTCGCGCGACAACTCGTCGCCGTTGAGCTGGTCCAGCGCACGCTGCAGGCGCTCGTTGAGGACCGATGCCGGCAACGTGCGATCGCCGTCCATCAGCAGGCCCTGCAGCAGGCCGATGATTTCCGGTGCGTGGTCGGCGGCGAGCAGCTTCCATTGCGGCTGTTCGCGCAGGTGGCGATAACGGGTGATGCGTTCGCGGTGCTTCATGCAGCGAGATCGGTCGGAAGGGCGCGGCGGCCGGCGCGCGCGCGAAGGCGCGGCGCAGGCACGGCGAAAGCGGCGGCCACGCGGGGCCGCCACCGGGAGGCGACGGCGCTCAGCGCTTGCCGCCCACTTCGATGAAGCGCAGGAACTCGGCGCGGGTGCGGGCGTCCTCGCGGAAGCTGCCCAGCATCTTCGAGGTGACCATGCTGACGCCGCGCTTGTGGATGCCGCGGGTGGTCATGCACTCATGGGCGCCTTCGACGACGACGCCAACACCGACCGGCTGCAGCACGTCCTGGATGCACTGGGCGATCTGCGCGGTCATCTTTTCCTGCACCTGGAAGCGGCGGGCGTAGGCTTCGACCACGCGTGCCAGCTTGCTGATGCCCACCACCTTGCCGGCCGGCAGGTAACCGACGTGCACGCGGCCGATGATCGGCGCCATGTGGTGCTCGCAGTGGCTTTCGTATTCGATGTCGCGCAGGACGATCAGTTCGTCGTAGCCGGCGACTTCCTCGAAGGTGCGTTCCATGTAGGCGCGCGGGTCGTCGCGGTAGCCGCTGAACCAGTCGCCATAGGCTTCGGCCACGCGGCGCGGGGTATCCAGCAGGCCTTCGCGGGTCGGGTCCTCACCGGCCCAACGCAGCAGGGTGCGCACGGCATCCTCGGCCTGGACCTGGGTCACATCGCCCTGCGGGGCGGCCTTTTCGTTGTTCTTGCTCATTGCATACAGCGCCCGAACGGGGGGCGAGCATCGTACCCGACCGGGGGGTGGGTCGTCCTCTGGGGACGGTTCATCGGGGGGCCGCCCGGCGCCGGATTGCTATCGATCTGGAGCGGGAAGGGCGGCAGGGCAGGACACGCCGTAAACCCATCCATGGGGGCTCGGTCGGCGCATCCC
>NZ_JBFRFE010000192.1:0-6733 GCF_052114665.1 Stenotrophomonas sp. 2YAF22
ACCATGGCACGTTCACTCAAGAAGGGCCCGTTTGTCGATCACCACCTGGTTGCTAAGGTGGCTGCCGCTGCGGGTAGCAAGCGTCCGATCAAGACCTGGTCGCGTCGTTCGATGATCCTGCCTGACATGGTAGGCGTCACCATTGCCGTGCATAACGGCAAGAACCACATCCCGGTTCTCGTCAACGAGAACATGGTCGGCCACAAGCTCGGCGAATTTGCCATCACCCGGACCTTCAAGGGTCACGGTGGTGACAAGAAGTCGGGCAAGTAAGGAGAGATGACAATGGAAGCGAAAGCCATCCTGCGCACCGCGCGCATCTCCCCGCAGAAGGCACGTCTGGTCGCTGACCAGGTGCGCGGTCTGCCGGCCGAGCGTGCCGTCAACCTGCTGAAGTTCTCGGACAAGAAGGCTGCCCACCTGATCAAGAAGGTGGTGGAGTCGGCTATTGCAAATGCCGAGAACAACCAGGGCGCCGACGTCGACGAGCTGAAGGTTCAGACCATCATGGTAGATGAAGGTCCGACCCTGAAGCGTTTCATGGCGCGGGCGAAAGGCCGCGGTACCCGCATCCTCAAGCGCACCAGCCACATCACTGTGGTTGTTGGCGCCGCCAAGTAAGCGGATAAGGAAAAGACCATGGGTCATAAAGTTCATCCGATTGGTATCCGCCTCGGCATTTCCAAGGACTGGAACTCCAAGTGGTACGCCAACAAGGCCGAGTTCGCTGGTTACCTGGCAGCCGACCTGAAAGTGCGCGAAATGCTGCGCAAGAAGCTGGCTCAGGCCGGCATCAGCAAGATCCTGATCGAGCGTCCGGCAAAGACCGCTCGCGTGACGATCCACACCGCCCGTCCGGGCGTGGTGATCGGCAAGCGCGGTGAGGACATCGAGAAGCTGCGCAAGGAAGTGAGCGAGATGATGGGCGTCCCGGCGCACATCAACGTCACCGAAGTGCGCAAGCCCGAGCTGGACGCACAGCTGGTTGCCGARTCGATCGCGCAGCAGCTGGAGCGTCGCATCATGTTCCGCCGTGCMATGAAGYGCTCGGTCGGCAACGCGATGCGCCTGGGTGCCCTGGGCATCAAGGTCAACGTCGGTGGCCGCCTCAACGGTGCAGAAATCGCCCGTTCGGAGTGGTACCGCGAAGGCCGCGTGCCGCTGCACACGCTGCGTGCCGACATCGACTATGGCTTCGCTGAGGCCAAGACGACCTACGGCATCATCGGCATCAAGGTCTGGATCTACAAGGGCGAGGTCTTCGATTTCTCCCAGGTTGGCCAGGAAAAGCAGGACGACACCCCGTCGCGCAACGATCGTCATGATCGCGGCGACCGCGGTGACCGTCAGCGCCCGGCTCGTGAAGCGAGGTAACGACAATGTTGCAACCCAAGCGAACCAAGTACCGCAAGGTGCACAAGGGCCGTAACGAAGGCCTCAGCTGGAGCGCAAACGCTGTCAGCTTTGGCGAGTACGGCCTGAAGGCAACCGCCCACGGTCAGCTGACCGCGCGTCAGATCGAAGCGGCTCGCCGTTCGATCAGCCGCTACGTGAAGCGCGGCGGCAAGATGTGGATCCGAGTGTTCCCCGACAAGCCCATCACCAAGAAGCCCATCGAAGTTCGAATGGGTTCGGGTAAGGGCAACGTGGAATACTGGGTGGCCCAGATCCAGCCCGGCCGCATGATCTATGAAATCGAGGGTGTTACCGAGGAAGTGGCACGCGAGGCGTTCCGCCTGGCCGCTGCCAAGCTCTCGGTCACCACCACTTTCGTGACCCGGACGGTGCGCTGATGGATATCAAAACTCTCCGTGAAAAGTCGGCTGACGACCTCAAGGCCCACCTGATCGACCTGCGTAAGGAACAGTTCTCTGTCCGTATGCAGCAGGTCACCGGCCAGCTGCCGAAGACACACGACATCCGCCGGGTGCGTCGCGAAATTGCTCGCGTCAAGACCCTGCTCGGCAGCACGAAGTAAGGATGGCCGCTATGAGCGACAATACTGAAAACAAAGCGCTGCGCACGGTCGAAGGCCGTGTCGTCAGCAACAAGATGGACAAGACGGTTACCGTCCTGGTCGAGCGTCAGGTCAAGCACGCACTGTACGGCAAGTACATCAAGCGCTCGACGAAGCTGCACGCCCACGATGCCGACAACGCCTGCAAGGAAGGCGATGTCGTCCGCGTGACCGAGATTGCTCCGATGTCCAAGACCAAGAACTGGCGCGTGGTGGAAGTCATCACGCGTGCGGCTGAATAAGGAGTCTGAATCATGATCCAGATGCAGAGCTACCTTGACGTCGCCGACAATTCTGGTGCCAAGCGAGTGATGTGCTTCAAGGTGCTGGGTGGTTCCAAGCGCCGTTACGCCGGTATCGGCGACATCATCAAGGTCACCGTGAAGGATGCGATTCCGCGCGGCAAGGTCAAGAAGGGTGAAGTGTATGACGCCGTCGTGGTGCGTACCCGCAAGGGTGTGCGTCGCGCCGACGGCTCGCTGATCCGCTTCGACGGCAACGCTGCCGTTCTGCTTAACAACAAGCAGGAGCCGATCGGGACCCGTATCTTCGGGCCGGTGACTCGTGAACTTCGTTCGGAGAAGTTCATGAAGATCGTCTCGCTCGCTCCCGAAGTGCTGTGAGCGACAGGAGATAATCATGGCTAACCGTATCAAGAAGGGCGACCAGGTTGTCGTCAACGCTGGCAAGGACAAGGGTAAGCAGGGCGAAGTCGTCCGCGTCGATGGCGACCGTCTGGTCGTCGCCAACGTGAACATCGTCAAGCGCCACACCAAGCCGAACCCGCAGGCAGGTGTTGCCGGCGGCGTGGTCGAGCGTGAAGCGTCGATCCATATCTCCAACGTGAATGTGCTGAACCCGGCTTCGGGCAAGGGCGAGCGCGTTGGCTTCAAGGTGCTGGAGGATGGACGCAAACTGCGTGTGTTCCGCTCCAGCGGTGAGGCGCTCGACGCCTGAGGAATGAGAAGATGACTTCCCGTCTCGAAAAGTTTTACAAGGAAGAAGTGGTGCCGGCGCTGATGAAGCAGTTCGGTTACACCAATTCCATGCAGGTGCCGAAGCTGGTCAAAGTCACCCTGAACATGGGTGTCGGCGAAGCGGCCACCAACAAGAAGATCCTGGAAAACGCCGTTGGCGACATGACCAAGATCTCGGGCCAGAAGCCGATCGTCACCAAGTCGCGTATCTCGGTGGCATCGTTCAAGATCCGTGATGGTTGGCCGATCGGCTGCAAGACCACGCTGCGTCGCCACAAGATGTACGAGTTCCTGGACCGCCTGATCAACATCTCGCTGCCGCGCGTGCGCGACTTCCGTGGTGTTTCCGGTCGTTCCTTCGACGGTCGCGGCAACTTCAACATGGGTGTGAAGGAACAGATCATCTTCCCGGAAATCGACTTCGACGCTGTCGACGCGATCCGCGGTATGGATATCGCCATCACCACCACTGCGAAGACCGACGCGGAAGCGAAGGCGCTGCTGGCAGCGTTCAAGTTCCCGTTCCGTAACTGATTCGTCGAGGAAACCGAAATGGCAAAGACCTCCATGGTCAACCGCGACATCAAGCGGAAGAAGCTGGCTGAAAAGTTCGCTGTCAAGCGTGCTGCTCTGAAGAAGATCGTGTCCTCCCCGGACGCGAGCTACGAAGAGAAGATCGAGGCCGCCACCAAGTTGTCGAAGCTGCCGCGCGATTCGTCGCCGAGCCGCCACCGCAACCGTTGCGAACTGTCTGGCCGCCCGCGTGGCGTGTACAGCAAGTTCGGCCTGGGTCGCAACAAGCTGCGTGAAGCCACCATGCGTGGCGACGTTCCGGGCCTGCGCAAGGCCAGCTGGTAACCCCAGCCGGTCCTGCCAGCGAGGGCTCCCCCCGGGGAGCTTCGCAGCCGGGGAGGGGAGGCGTTCAGCTTTCCCTCTGCAAAAAACCGAAGAGCCCGACGCAAGTCGGGCTCTTTTGGCGTATACTCCCGCGTCTTGCTCTGCGCAACGCGTAGGGGGAGGGGGCCTGGCCCGTTTCCAGGAGACAACAGATTTTCGCGAAAGCGGATATCGGTGCACTCAAAGGTACTCATATGAGCATGACTGATCCCATCGCCGACCTGCTGGTCCGCATCAAGAATGCGGCAGCGGTTGGCAAGCAGACGGTGAAAGCCCCGTCGTCCAAGATCAAGGTTGCGATCGCCCAGGTCCTGAAGGACGAGGGTTACATCGCCGACCTGCGCGTGACCGCGCTCGAGAACAACAAGTCCGAGCTGGAAATCGTGCTGAAGTATTTCGAAGGCAAGCCGGTCATCGCGACCCTGAAGCGCTTCTCGCGTTCGGGCCTGCGCCAGTACCGCGGCAAGAGCGAACTGCCGAAGGTCATGAACGGCCTGGGCATTTCCATCATTTCCACTTCCAAGGGCATCATGACTGATGCGCAGGCGCGCCAGTTGGGCGTCGGCGGCGAAGTCCTGTGCTTCGTGGCCTAAGGCGAAAGGAGTAGACCATGTCCCGTGTAGCCAAGAAGCCGATCGACCTGGGTAAGGTTGAACTGAACGTCCAGAACGACAACGTCATCGCCAAGGGCCCGAAGGGCACCCTGTCGCTGGCCAAGCCGGCTGGTATCAACATCAATGTCGAAAACGGCGTTGCCACCCTGAGCACCGACAACGTGGACCTGATCCCGCTGACCGGTACCGTCCGCGCCATCCTGTCCAACATGGTCAAGGGTGTTTCCGAAGGCTTCGAGCGCAAGCTTGAGCTGGTCGGCGTGGGTTACCGTGCTGCGATGCAGGGCAAGGACCTCAGCCTGTCGCTGGGCTACTCGCACCCGATCGTGTTCGTGGCGCCGGAAGGCATCACCATCACCACCCCGACCCAGACTGAAATCCTGGTGCAGGGCGCTGACAAGCAGGCCGTCGGTGAAGCTGCCGCCAAGATCCGTGCGTTCCGCAAGCCGGAGCCGTACAAGGGCAAGGGCGTGAAGTACTCCGACGAAGTCATCATTCGCAAGGAAGCCAAGAAGGCCTAATTAGGACCTTCCGCTTTCCAGGGAAAAAGATCATGAACAAGAACATCGCCCGCCTGCGTCGCGCCAAGTCGACCCGTGCCCACATCCGTGTGCTCGGTGTTGCCCGCCTGTCGGTGCTGCGCACCGGCCAGCACCTGTACGCGCAGGTCTTCACCGCTGACGGCTCGAAGGTGCTGGCTGCTGCCAACACCACCCAGGCCGACATCAAGGAAGGCCTGAAGAACGGCAAGAACGCTGATGCCGCCGCCAAGGTTGGCCGCATCGTCGCTGAGCGCGCCAAGGCCGCCGGCGTCGAGAAGGTTGCCTTCGATCGTTCGGGTTACCGTTACCACGGCCGCATCAAGGCCCTGGCTGACGCTGCCCGCGAAGCCGGCCTGCAGTTCTAAGGGATCAGGGCAGGGGGCTCCGGCCCTCATGCCCGCCTGCTCGCCAGCCTGAGTGAGGCTGGGCGGCGCCGCTCTTCTGTAGCGGCCCACCGCAACAACGCACCACTCCACAACCATAAGCGGCCTCGAGCCGTACATAACCCAACAACCAAGGAATAAACATGGCAGAAGAACGTCAGCAGCGGGGTCGCGATCGCGACCGTAACCGCGAAGAGAAAGTCGACGACGGCATGATCGAAAAGCTGGTCGCGGTCAATCGCGTCAGCAAGACCGTCAAGGGTGGCCGTCAGTTCACCTTCACCGCCCTGACTGTTGTCGGCGACGGCGAAGGCAAGGTCGGTTTCGGTTATGGCAAGGCGCGCGAAGTGCCGGTYGCCATCCAGAAGTCGATGGAGCAGGCTCGCAAGAACCAGGTCACCGTCGATCTGAACAACGGCACCCTGTGGCACACCATCAAGGATGGTCACGGCGCGGCGCGCGTGTTCATGCAGCCGGCTTCCGAAGGTACCGGCGTCATTGCCGGTGGTGCCATGCGCGCCGTGCTGGAAGCAGTGGGCGTGAAGAACGTGCTGGCCAAGGCCACCGGTTCGCGCAACCCGATCAACCTGGTGCGTGCCACCGTGAAGGGCCTGACTGCAGCGCAGTCGCCGGCTCGCATCGCGGCCAAGCGCGGCAAGAAGGTGGAGGATCTCAACCATGGCTAATGAAACCAACAAGACCGTCAAGGTCCGTCTGGTTCGCGGCCTGCGTGGTGCCCAGGCGCGTCATCGCCTGTCGGTGCGTGCGCTGGGTCTGGGCAAGCTCAACGATGTGCGTGAACTGAAGGACAGCCCGCAGGTTCGCGGTCTGATCAACAAGGTCCACTACCTCGTCAAGGTTGAGGAATAATCCAATGACCATGCATCTGAATGAATTGAGCCCGGCACCGGGCGCTCGTAAAGAGCGTACCCGCGTCGGTCGCGGTATCGGCTCCGGCCTGGGCAAGACCTGCGGCCGCGGCCACAAGGGTTCGTTCGCCCGTAAGGGTGGCGGCAAGATCAAGGCTGGCTTCGAAGGCGGCCAGACCCCCATGCAGCGTCGTCTGCCGAAGATCGGCTTCCGTTCGCCGATCGCCAAGGACACCGCTGAAGTGCTGCTGTACCAGCTGGACAAGCTGCCGGCCGGCGAGATCGACTTCGCTGTCCTGCGTGCTGCCAAGCTGGTCCCGAGCACTGCCAAGAAGGCCAAGGTCGTCGTCAAGGGCGAAGTGACCAAGGCGTTCACCCTGAAGGGTGTTGCTGCCACGGCCGGTGCCAAGGCTGCGATCGAAGCTGCCGGCGGC
>NZ_JBFRFE010000193.1:0-6706 GCF_052114665.1 Stenotrophomonas sp. 2YAF22
GGTGCGCTCACGCTGCGCCTGCTGCATGTCACCGTTGATGGCGGCAGCGGCCAGGCCACGGGCCTGCAGCTTGCTGGCCAGTTCCTCGGTGCCGGCCTTGGTGCGCGCGAAGACGATCATCGCGTCGAACGGCTCGACTTCGAGGATGCGGGTCAGCGCGTCCAGCTTGTGCATGCCGCTCACCCACCAGTAGCGCTGGCGGATGTTGGCCGAGGTGGTGGTCTTGGTCGCGATGGTGACTTCGACCGGGTCCTTCAGGTAGGTCTGCGCGATACGACGGATGGCCGGCGGCATGGTGGCCGAGAACAGCGCCACCTGGCGCTTCTCCGGCAGCTTCTTCAGCACCGCTTCGACGTCGTCGATGAAGCCCATGCGCAGCATTTCATCGGCTTCGTCCAGCACCAGCGTCTTCAGCTCGGACAGGTCCAGCGTGCTGCGGTTCAGATGGTCGATGACGCGGCCGGGGGTACCGACCACGATGTGCACGCCGCGGCGCAGGGCCGTCAGCTGCTGGCCATACGGCTGGCCGCCGTACACCGGCAGCACGCGGAAACCGGGGATCTTCGAGGAATAGGACTGGAACGCCTCAGCAACCTGGATGGCCAGCTCGCGGGTCGGGGCCAGCACCAGGGCCTGCGGCTTGATCTGCTGCAGGTCGATGTTGGACAGCACCGGCAGCGCGAAGGCCGCGGTCTTGCCGGTACCGGTCTGGGCCTGGCCCAGCACGTCGCGGCCTTCCAGCATCGCCGGGATGGTGGCAGCCTGGATCGGCGACGGCGTTTCGTAGCCGATGGCAGTGACAGCCTGCATGACAGAATCGGACAGGCCGAGCTGCGCGAACTGCAGCTGCGCTTGGGTTTCTTGGGACATGGGGAACTCCGAAGGCACTGCCACGAGCATGGCAGGCGAAAAAAAAGGGGGATTCCGCGCTTTGGGCGCCCTTCTTATCGCGTGCCCTGGCGCTGCTCGGTTGGAGCTGAGGTTTTACTCGCTCAGAGCGGAATGATACCGCACTGTGCCTGAACAAGGTGTACAGGAAGCCAACGGCATGCCTTTACGGCCCGCCGTGGCGCACAATAGGCGCCCATTTTACCGCCGCGGGCCCTGTCCTGCAGCGCCTGCCCCAGGAAACCCGTTCCATGCAGATCCTCGAATTCGACCTCGACGGCGATTACGTCGAACTCAAGCAGTTGCTGAAGCTGGCCGACCTGGTCACCAGCGGCGGCGAAGCCAAGATGGTCATCAGCGAAGGTCTGGTGCTGGTCGATGGCGAGGTCGAGCTGCGCAAGGCCTGCAAGATCCGCGCAGGCCAGGTGGTCGAGTTCAACGACAGCCAGATCCGCGTCCTGGCCGCCGCGTAAGTCACCGCGTGGCCGTCAGGCCACGCGCTGGGTCAGGTGGGCGGCAATCAACTGCCGGAACGGTGCCACCCCCTGCGYTACCCGCAACCCGGCCGCCCGCAACAGGCGCGCCGGACGGCGGTCGTCGGTATACAGGCTGGCAATCGCATTGGTCGCTTCATACAGCGGCCGCGCCGCCAGCCGATGCCCGCGCTGGTAGCGGCCCAGCATGCCGGCCGCGGCGATGTCCGCTCCGCGTCGCTGCTGCTCGGCAATGCCCTGCGCCAGCCGCTGCGCGCTGGCCAGGCCCAGATTGAAACCATGTGCGGTGACCGGGTGCATGCCCACTGCGGCATCACCGATCAGTGCCGAACGTTCGCCGACGAAGCGGTGCGCATACACCCCGACCAGGGGATAGGCCTGTGGCGTGGCCACCGGCTGCATGCGTCCCAGGCGGTGTTCGAAGAAGCCGCTGATGGCCTCCCCGAACGCGATCTCATCCATCGCCAGCAGCGCTTCGATCTGCCGCGGCGGCAGCGTGATCACCGCCGATGCCTGGCCTTCGTTGAGCGGCAGCAGCGCCATCGTGCGGCCATAGCCGAACCACTCCCACGCCGTGTGGTGGTGATCGCGTTCGACCTGCATCCTGCAGACCAGCATCGATTTGCCGAAGTCACGCATCTGCGCACCGATGCCGAGCATGCGGCGGGTGCCGGAGAAGCGACTGTCGGCACATACCAGCAGCCGCGCATGCAGCTCGCTGCCATCATCCAGGCGCACCACGTGGCCCTGGCTGTCGGCGCATACCGCCTGCACCTT
The DNA here is from genome assembly GCF_052114665.1 of Stenotrophomonas sp. 2YAF22. Lineage (NCBI taxonomy): Bacteria > Pseudomonadati > Pseudomonadota > Gammaproteobacteria > Lysobacterales > Lysobacteraceae > Stenotrophomonas > Stenotrophomonas sp. 2YAF22. The sequence continues at coordinate 2,160 of NZ_JBFRFE010000193.1, forward strand.
GCGGCCATCAAACAAGTCCAGCCCTTCCTGGCCCTGCACCGCCTCCCAGGCCGCGCGGCGGATCAGATGGTTGGGCACCAGCCAGCCCAGCGGCTGGCCATCTACCTGGCTGCTGGCGAAGGTCAGCGCGAAGGGCGAACCTCCGTTCAGCACCCGCGCGTCGCGCAGTTCGGCAACCTCGGCTTCGGGCAGGCGCTGCCACAGGCCAAGCTGTTCCAGGCTTTGCCGCGAGGCATGGGTCAAGGCGATTTCGCGGCCGTCGAAGGCCGCCTCGGCCAGGGCCTGGCGCGGCTGTGCCTCGACCAGCCCCACCTGCAGGCCAGTGCTGGCCAGCGCGCGCGCAAAGCAAAGCCCTGCCGGTCCGGCACCGATCACCACCACGTCCATCCTGCGCATGCGCGCCTCCTGCCGTTGATCCAGTCGCGGCCAGCATAGCGCCGCGTGCCTGACCGGCCTTGATCTGGATCAGCTGCGCGTCACAGCAGCGCGAACACCATCGCCAGGATCGCCACGATCGACACCAGCCAGACCAGGCTGCGCACATAGGGCACGCCGGCTGCGTACAGCGGCAGGTAGACAACGCGTGCCCAGAAGTAGACCTGCGCCGCCAGCGCGGTGGTGTCGCTGCCACGCCCGGCCACCACCACCGCAATCGCTGCGGCGGCGAAGAACGGGAAGGTCTCGAAGAAGTTGGATTGCGCCCGCTGCAGTCGTCCAGCCAGTGGACTCAGCGGCTTGGACGAGTCGTCACGTGCGGAGGCGTTCCATTTCATCCCGCGCTCGCGGGTGACCACGGTGGAGGCGGCAAAGATGTAGACGAAACCCAGCAGCATCGCCCACGCCAGCATCGTCAGTTCGGTGGCCATCGTCGATCTCCGTCAGGGGCTGGATGCGCGCAGGCTGTAGCCGGCCAAGCGCCAGGTCTGGTCTTCGTCGAAGCGGAACGACACCAGCTCGCGTACCGGCTGCGCGCTGTTGGCGAAACGGGTCGGGAAGCTGACGTTGATGTACAGGCCCTCGGGCACGGCAGCACCTGCAGCGTATTTCACGCGGGTGATGGTCGGCTGGCCACGCCCGGCCAGCGCGCCAAGACGCGTGCGGTCTGCGGCAAGCTGGCTGACGAAGGCCGCCTTGGGCACTGCGCGGCGGGCAACCGCCGAGGCGCCGTCCCACAACTCACCGGCCCGATTGGCGTCGACCAGTTGCGCGGCCTTCAATGCGGCACTGCCCATTTCCGCGTCCTGTTTCTGCACCTGCGCCTGCTGCGCCGGGCTCAATGCCGGCGCGGCAGCAGTGGCCGGCTTCGCGGCCGTCGGTGCGCTCGGCGCGGGGCGAGCCGGGGCCGGTGCAGGCGTGGCCGGCGCCGGCGTTTGCGCCAGTGCAGCCAGGGGCAACAGGGACAGCAGCAGGAGCACGCGCTTCATGGACACCGCCGGTTCGATGGAAAGAACCGCAGTCTACGCCAGCGCAGTGAGTGGGCCGTCAGCGCGCTTGCACGCTGCCTTCCACCGCACCCGCCTCGGCCTGCCCCGCCGGTGCCGCCGATGCCGCGGGCAGCTGCTCGGCCACCGGCGGCTGCTCCGGCGGTGCCGGTGGCAGCGTAGCCACGTCGATCTCCGACAGCGGGCTTTCCTCCGGGCACACCGGGTCGGGGAAGCCGAAGCGCTGCTTCAGCGACTGGCCACAGCTGTTGATCGATTCCATGTCGGCACCGTCGCGCTTGCACTGCTGGTCGAACGCCACCAGGAACGCATCCTTGCGCTGCACGAAGTCGTCGCCGCAGGTACGCATCTGCTTGATCCGCTCCAGGTCGTCCTGCACGGCGTTGGTCCCGTCCAGGCCGTACTGGCGAAGCTCTTCGGCAGTCAGCAGGCGCAGGCTGCGGTTGGGCACGGTCATCATCAGGTCGGCCACGCCTACCGCCACGCCATTGCGCTGCAGATAATCCTTCACGTTGTCATAGACCTCGTGCAGCTCGCGGTTGAGTTCCGCGCGCGAAGTGGCCTTGGAACTGATGCGCATCATGCGGTGGATGCCGACCTTGCCGGTCAACAGGCGGTTGTCGCCGGCAGCCAGCACGAACACGCAGGCGCTGTGGCAGATCGAGCCCTCGCGCACCCAGATGGTCCAGCCGGATTCGCCGATGCTGTCGCCGGCAACGATGGCCGATTCCACCTGGCCACCGCTGGAATCCAGATCCAGGATGCGCTTGTGGATCTGCAGCTCGTCGGCGACCACGGCCAGCCGCCACATCATCTCGGCAAACCCGGGGTTGATCTTGCCGTTGTAGCGCACGCGCAGCAGGCCACGCTCGGCGCACGGCGCCAGCGCCTGCTTCAGCTGTTCGCGCTGCAGGCCTTCCAGTTCAATGCCATCGCCGCCGTCGCCGGCGTAATCGGTGGTGCAGCTGACCCAGGCCTTGCCGTTTTCCAGCTGCGCCTGCGGCCAGGGCCGATCAGCCCGGCTGCGTGCCTGTGCCGGCGGTGGCGGCGCATCGGCGGCATTGATCGACACCATGTTTTCGCCATCGCTGGCCGGAGCCCGCGTGGCCTTGTCGGCAGCGGTTACGTTGCCAGGGTTCTCCAACTGGCTGCAGCCCGCCAGGGCCAGGCACAACAGGGGCAACCAGCGGAGTTTGGCGGACATCGGGCAACCGGATTCAGACAGGCAAGAACCACAGTCTACCCGTCCACGACGCGCATTCAGCGCCCGCCACTGAACCTGTTCTGACCCTCTGCCCCTGTCATTTCCCGTCCCAACGTCATCCGACATCCCCTCCACGCATGTCGTGGATCTACCGTATCAACCAAGGTCGCCCCCCCACCAACAGCCGCGKGAAACTGTCGAAGGCGGGGTGGGTCCGGTTGCAGGGGTGTCCGCGGCATGGATGCCGCGGCCAAGCTTACAGGGGTGAGGGCGCTTTGCTTGCGAMGCACTGCTTCGCAAGCGCCCGAACGCACAGCCGCCAGCGGCTGGGCCGGGCCCCGGAGGGGGACTTGCAGCGTCCCCYGCAACCGGMYCCACCCCGCCATCCCACGGATAGCCCGCTGTTGCTGTTGCTGTTGAGGGTGCCGGGCGCAGCCCGGCCAAGCCCCTCCAGCATCCATGTCCGAATATGGCGAGTACTACCGCCCGCAGGCGCCTAGACTGGCGCCATGGATACCGCACTCGCCCTCGACACCGCCGCATGCGACCGTGCCCGCCTGGCCCGCGATGCACGCTTCGACGGCGTATTCTTCACCGCCGTGCGCAGCACCGGCATCTACTGCCGGCCGGTGTGCCCGGCGCCGCCACCGAAACCACGTAACATCACCTACTACCCCACGGCTGCTGCCGCTGCGTCGGCCGGCTATCGTCCCTGCCTGCGCTGCCGCCCCGAGCTGGCCCCGCTGGCACAACAGGCGCTGGCCGGACAGGCCGTGCAGCGTGCCCTCGCGCTGATCCATGCCGGCTTCCTGCAGGACCAGCCGGTGGCCGAGCTGGCGGGAAAGATCGGCCTCAGCGCACGCCAGCTGCAACGCCTGTTCGTCGAACGGCTGGGCGCAACGCCAGGGCAGATCCACGCAACCCATCGCCTGCTGCTGGCCAAGCAGCTGCTGACCGAAACCACGCTGCCGGTGACCGACGTGGCACTGGCCGCTGGTTACAACAGCCTGCGCCGCTTCAATACGGCGTTCCTGCAGGGCTGCGGCATGGCGCCCACCGTACTGCGTCGCCAACACCATCCGCTGGCCGCCGACGATGGCGGGCTGGTGCTGCGCCTGGGCTATCGACCGCCGCTGGATTTCCCCCGCATGCTGGCCTTCCTGCGTAAGCGCAGCCTGCCCGGCATCGAACTGATCGGGGAAGACAGTTACCAGCGCGTGTTGGGCACAGCCGAGCGCCCCGCCCTGCTGCGCGTCACCGCCGACCCGAAGCGGCCCGAGCTGCGCCTGCAACTGGGCGCGGTCGACCCACGCCTGATTCCGGACATCGTGCGCCGCGTGCGCCGTGTGTTCGACCTGGACGCCGACCTGCAGCAGGTGCACGCAGCGCTGGGCGACGAACCGCTGTTGGCGCGCGGCATCGCCGAGCGCCCCGGCCTGCGCGTGCTAGGCGGATGGGACGGCTTCGAGGTGGGCGTGCGCGCGGTACTGGGCCAGCAGGTCAGCGTGGCCGCGGCCACCACGTTCGCGCGCCGGCTGGTCGATGCCTACGGTGCGCACCTGCCCGGCATGCCGTCCGAATTCGACCGTCAGTTTCCAGCGCCGGACGTACTGGCCGACGCGCCGCTGGAATCGATCGGCCTGCCACGCAGCCGCGCCGCCACCGTGCGCGCCCTCGCCGCAGCCTGCGCGAGCGGCCAGCTGGACTTCGGGCCGGGGCAGGCACTGGAGGAATTCGTCGCCCGCTGCGTGGCCCTGCCCGGCATCGGCCCGTGGACGGCGCAGTACATTGCCCTGCGCGGGCTGGGCCAGCCTGATGCCTTCCCCGCCGGTGACCTGGTGCTGCAGCAGGTGCTGGGCCACGCGCAGGGCCAGCGTCTCAGCGAACGCGCCACCGAGGCC
>NZ_JBFRFE010000194.1:0-6682 GCF_052114665.1 Stenotrophomonas sp. 2YAF22
GGGCTCGCAAGGAAATGGCGTAATGAAGTCGTGAATCGTCCGACTCCACTCATTTTTCCTCTATCTGCTTGATCCTCTCCACCTCTCTTGCCGCACGGTTGCCTCCGAGGTAAAAGGGGCATTCACAATGGAGTAGGGGGAGCTATGGAAGTCAATCCACCGTGGAAATGCGATCAGTGTGGCGAACCAATCCTCAGCGTTGAGGATGGCTGGGTGGAGTGGCTGAGCGGGGTTTCAGCAGAACCCATCGAAGGCAGCTTGCACCAGCTGCGCCTTGTCCACACTCGACATTCTTCGCCGCGAGCGGGCCGAAGGAATGCCTGCTATCACGATGAGGCCCACTGGCATGCCCTTAAGGGCTGGACAGTTTCGGACCTCCCGCTCTCGATGTTCGTCGGCCCTGACGGTCTTACGCGGCTACTTGAGTTCCTCTCTGATAAGCGCTTCGAAGAGCCAGAAGAAGTTCTGGACCTGATCAAGCGGCTGTACATTCCGCAGTACGAGGCAACCCGGCTCTCGCTGGAAGCCGCTATTGCCAACGGTGTGTTCGAGCTGCGGTGTAAGCCAAAGTACCAAGATCAGGACGAATTGCGCGCTGTCCAGGCATGGCTCACTGAGCAAGAGCAGTAAACCCTTTTCTCAGCCCGCACTCTATCCGCCCGCACCAATTGGTGCGGCGGATAGGGTGAAGCAGGAAAGGCCTAAACACCCCGCCGCATCTGCTGCAGCCCTGCCCTCACCCGCGCCTTCTGCGGATCCTTCGCTCTGGGCTTGGTCCCCGCCGGGGGTTTGGGCGGCTCGAGCGCTTCCTTGACCCGTTCGAGCTCCGTCGTCCCGGCCTCAGCCAAGCGCCGGGCTTGTTGCAGCTGCTCCGGGGTGGGCGGCAATCCGGGAATCGGCGGAGGCAGTTCGGTGGACGCGACGTCCCCCCGGCTTGAGTAGTGGGCGGGTTTAGAGTCCGGTGCTGATGTTATCTTTCTTCGTCGCCAACTGCGCGGCGTACTGGGCGGGCGTTAGTCCGCCAAGCGCTCTTTTGGGCCTTTCTTCGTTGTAGTCGCGCCGCCAGCTTTCGATGCTGGTACGGGCATGAAGCAATGTCGGGAACCAGTGCTCGTTGAGGCATTCATCGCGTAAACGCCCGTTGAAAGACTCGACGTAAGCATTCTGGTTCGGCTTGCCCGGTTCGATCAGACGCAGGGCAACTTCCTTTTCGTGAGCCCAGGCCACCATCGCCTTACCGCAAAACTCCTTGCCGTTGTCTGTCCTGATCACTCGTGGCAAGCCGCGCTGCATGGCCCGCCTGTCCAGCACCCTGGACACGCCTTGCCCGGAAATTGCCCGCTCCACTTCGATGGCCACAGCCTCGTGGGTGGCGTCGTCGACGATGGTCAGGCACTTGATCACCCGGCCTTCCGCGGTGCGGTCGAACACGAAGTCCATCGACCACACCTCATTGGCAGCGGACGGCCGCAGGAGGGGCTGGCGCTCGCCTATCGGCACCTTCTTACGCTTTCTGCGACGCACCTGCAGGCCCGCTTCCTGATACAGGCGCTCCACTCGCTTGTAGTTCACGACAAGCCCTTCCTGCCGCAGTTTCAAATGGATCATGCCCACCCCGTAGCGTCTGTGCCGATGCGCCAGCGCAGCGATCTGCTCGCGCAGCTCAACGTTGCGGTCGGCCCGAGGCTCATAGCGCAGCGCGCTAGCGCTCATCCGCACCACCGTCAGCGCTCGCCGCTCGCTCAATCCCTTCTCGACCATGCTCCGCACCAGCAGCCTGCGCGCCGGTGCGGTCACCACTTTTTTCGCAACGCATCCTTGATGACGTCGTTCTCGAAGACCTGTTCTGCCAGTAGCTTCTTCAGGCGTGTGTTCTCCGCCTCCAGGTCCTTGAGCCGCTTGGCGTCGGGCACGCTCATGCCGCCGAACTTGCTGCGCCACAGGTAGTACGAGGCCTCGCTAAAGCCATGCTGGCGGCAGAGGTCCTTGATGGGCATGCCGGCCTCAGCTTCGCGTAGGAAGCCGATGATCTGCTCTTCGGAAAAGCGCTTCTTCACGTCCAATCTCCTTCTCATTGAGGATTGGACTCCAAACCGCTTCGCTACTCAATCTCGGGGGGACGTCGGTGGGCGTAGAGGGCGGCGAACTCCTGCAGAGACAGCGTGGCGCCGGTCATGCGAACCAGCTTCTGGTAGGCGGCTTCGATTTGGGCGGAATAGCACATGGCCGCAATCTGGCCGCAGGCCGCGTTGTGGGAGTGTGAACAGCTCAGTGCGCTGGAATGACCCGGTGTCGCTACGAATTCACCACTTAGACCAACGGTACCAACCTAAAGAAGCAGGCATCACTGCCGATAGCCGCTACTCAGGAAGGGCAAAGCGAGCCGAGTAAGAATGGACGTCAAATTGGACAAAGACCGGACTGGCAGTCGGCTACTGCGCTCCCTGATAGCGTCGAGGAATGCAAACAAGATCGCTATTGACTGGAAAGAATTCTGGCAATCCGCGCTCAAATTCAATATTACCTCTGCACTTACCGTCGTCGGCATTGGCATCGGCGCACTGCTGCTTCTGTTTATCCACAAAACAGCCCAAGGAGACGTTTCGGAGGTTGCATGCCAAGCACTTTCGGGCATCGCCTCGTTGCCGCTCATGGCGGTGTCACAACTACTGCTAGTTCAAGCAGGCCTACTCGTTCTACTGTGTCTCATCTGGCTTCCCAGGACCGGAAAGCAAGGTTTACTCAGAGAGATTCTAACGAGCTCATACAAGGGCATGGCCGAGTTCAGCGTCCAGCTACCCCTCGCGGTGGGCGGGGTGGGCTTAGCAACTGCAATCCACTTCAAGGCAAACCCATCCGTCCTGTGGATGCTGCCCCTGTGCCTGACTCTATCGTCCATCCAAAAACTTACATTCAGCATTATTTTCTATGGCGGTAAGGCTGAACAGACAATTGGCTGGAGGTGGGCCGCGTTCGTGATCGCCTCAGTCGCCTTGGCGACGTTCGCCTACCTGACCATGCACCTGAACTGGCGTCCTTTTTTGTACACGCCACCGATCTGTTAATGAGCCGAAATCGATAGTCGTTCGCTTCAGACGCTGATCTCCAAGAGTGGGAGGTTTGGTGCCGCCTCGACCAACCGGCCTCCACGCACCCAAGCGTTATAGGGGATCGTCAACTGCAATTGCCCGAATGCCCTCATCTGCACGCCGTCATACGTGGTGAGGGTGCTGGTTCCATCGGTATTGTGTGCAGTCACGGTAGCCAGCAGCCTTGGGCTGCCGCCGACCAGGTCGCCGAATTGATCCCACAAGTCAGTCCGCATCGGTGTAGTGCCTCTCAAGGGTGGCGGTTTGCTCAATCACGACGGCCTGCTGCTCAACCGTCACCTCGATACGCAGCGACTCGCACTGGCCGTGCCAGGTACCTTCCGAGCCAACGAACTGGACCAGGTCTAGCGGCATAATCACGCCCACTTCCCCGACCTTGAGCGGCTTGGCGAACAGGGGCACGGTCAGGTCGACGGCTGCCTGCTCGCCGCGATCACATAGGATGTTCCGCCCGCGCTCCGCGCCGGCCGCCGCCACGTTGATCAGTGGGCTGCTGGCCTGGGGGGCGAACAGTTGCCCGGCCTCGCCAGCCCGGCGGACTTTGCAGGTCACCCCTTTCCCCGCCAGCTCTCCCGTGACCACGACCGCGTCGTAAAGCGGGGCGCTGCGCATCTGCAGGCTCTCGGTCAGCACGATGTCTTCCTGCAGCACATGGTCGGGCGCGGTCTCCCGCCAGAGCCACGGGCTGGACGGATAGGCAGGACGGACAGTGAGAGCCAGTTCGGCGGGGTGGGACTGCACTACAGCCCCGCTCGCTTCCGCCAGGGTGCTGATGGCGTCAAGGGGCGTGCTGGCGTCGTAGAACCACGCCCCAGCCGGCACGTTCCAGTCCACCGTCTGATAGTCGCTGGCGAAGCCCGTGTCGGCCAGCTCCTCGGCGACCAGCTGCGCCATGCTGCGATCTTCGCTGCTCGCCTTGACCCGTGCCGGAGCATAGGGCGCCGCCAGCAGCGCAGTCCGCGACCTTCCGCTCAGACGCACCCCGCCGCCGGCAAACTCACGCTGCTTCTGGAACGTCTCGACAATACCCGTCCAGACGTAGCCGTTGAGAGTGATCTCGAATTGACGGGGCCCAGCAGCTGTGGGCTTGAGCAATGCAAGCTGGCTGGGATCGGCCAGCTCAAAGTCGAACGTCCATCCCCATGCACCCCGGCTGGCAGCGAGAGAGATGCGTGTCACTTCGATGGGAGTGCGATCGGGAAGTCGCACGAAAGAGACCGTGTTGATCACGACATAGGTCCTGCGTTGAGGGCGCGCCACGTAGCACGCCGCGATACCAAGGTTGAGGGGCGCGAGACCTGGAACGCCGATGACGGAGCACCCCAATCTGAGACCCACGTAATTGCCCGGCGGGAAGCCCGCACCAGGATCGGGGTCAGGGCCAGGATCTGGCTTCGGTCGAACACCCCAAGGCACCTGGCGCGCAGCGCGCCATGGCAGACGAACCGCCGCACGCCCAGCTGGCGCATTCGCCCAAGCGATCTCCCGACCGGACAGGATCGACGGCATCTCGCCCAGCCACCGCAGCCGGCGGGAAGCGACGGCCGTTGCCAACCGCCTCCCACTGCTCGTTCAGTGCTTTCTTGAGCCGCTCGCCTTCCTTCCGGAGATCACGCTGAGCCGCCAGCACATCACGGGAGGGCTTCTCCATCTCCCCGATCCGAAGGCTCAGCGCAAGCGCCGCTGCCTGGTATGCGCCGAATTCGCGCTCCAGTTCGGCAAGCTGATCAAGCATGCCGCCAAAGGCATCTGCCTTCGAGGCGGCAGCGTTGAGGCCCGTCAGCGAGTCCAGAAGCCTAGTGGTCTACCTGTCGCTGCCGGACGTGATCAAGCACACCAGCTGGTGCGATGTCTCTGTGGAAGCCCTGCAGCGGCAGATCTTCGACCATTCGCGCAACACACGATGCCGCCGCTGGGCGATCCTCGACAGCGACGATCAGTTGCTGGGCACGGTCGGCCTCAACGACATCGACATCGAGCACCACCGCGCGGAACTGGCCTACGACCTGTCCCCGGCCCACCAGGGACGCGGGCTGGCGACCGGGGCGGCGCGCGCGGTCATTGCCTGGGCGCATGCCGCACTGGGTTGCGTGCGCGTCCAGGCCACGGTGCTCGACAGCAATCTGCGATCGATTGCCGTGCTCGAACGCGCAGGCATGCAACGCGAGGGATTGCTGCGTTCCTATCGCCATGTCCGCGGGCAACCGCGCGACTTCTGGATGTATGCGCACACTCCCCCGCAGTTGCATGGCGGCCAGGGCGAAAGCCGCGCCGCCCCATGGACCGGCGCGGCTCTACGCGCTACACCACCCGCAGCGCCGGCGCATGCACGTCATGGCCATGTCCTGCACCGGCCCCCGCGTGCACACGGAACCCTGCCACCGTCTGCAACAGCTGAGAGGACTGCTCCTCCATGCTGCGCGCGGCCGCTGAGGCCTCTTCCACCAGCGCCGCATTCTGCTGCGTGCCCTGGTCGATCAGATCCACCGCATGGTTCATCTGCTGGATGTCGTCGCTCTGCTGTTGCGCAGCGGCACTGATCTCGGTCATCAGGTCACTGACCCGACGCACGTCGACCACGATCTCGTCCATGGTCCGCCCTGCGCTCTCGACCTGCGCCGTTCCGGCGCCGACGTTGGCAACCGACGCATCGATCAGCTGCTTGATTTCCTTTGCCGCACCCGCCGAGCGATGCGAGAGCTCGCGGATCTCGGTGGCAACCACGGCGAAACCACGACCATGCTCACCGGCACGCGCCGCTTCCACCGCCGCGTTCAATGCCAGGATGTTGGTCTGGAAGGCAATGCCATCGATCACACCAATGATGTCGACGATACGACGCGAAGACGCGTTGATCACCTCCATCGTCGAGACCACTTCATGTACCACCTGGCCACCCCGTGCGGCCACATCGGCGGCGCCGCCGGCCAGTTGGCTGGCCTGGCGCGCGTTGGTCGCGGTGCGCTGCACGGTCTCGGCCAGCCCCTTCATCGACACGGCGGTTTCTTCCAGCGACGCCGCCTGCTGCTCGGTGCGCTGGGACAGGTCATTGTTGCCTTCGGCGATCTCGCTCGCACCGACCGCAATGGTGTCTGCGGCGAACTTGATCTGACCGATGATGCCCGCCATCGCTTCGACCAGCGCGTTGACGCCGCCACAGAGTTCGGCGATCGGGCCGCTCTTGTCAGCCATGGCAATGCTTCGGGTCAGGTCGCCCTCCTTCGCCGACGCCACCACCTCGCGTGTCTGCGCCACGGCGCGCTGCATGGCCTGGCTCTCATGCACCTGTGCGGTGATGTCGGTGGCGTATTTGACGACCTTGAACGGTCGCCCGCCGGCGTCGAGAATCGGGTTGTACGACGCCTGGATCCACACTTCACGGCCACCTTTGCCCAGCCGACGGTACTGGCCTGCGTCGTACTCGCCGGAGCCGAGCTTCTCCCAGAACCGCCGATACTCGACACTGGCCCGGTAGTCGGGCTCGACGAACAGCGAATGATGCTGGCCACGCACCTCTTCCAGCGTATAGCCGGTGGCGGCCAGGAAGTTCGCATTGGCCGCCAGGATGCAGC
>NZ_JBFRFE010000195.1:0-6672 GCF_052114665.1 Stenotrophomonas sp. 2YAF22
AGGCTGGCACGTCCTGTCCGGATTCGGCCTTGTGGGTCTTCGAATCGAGCAGGCCGATGATGCGGTCCGAGTCGCGTACCGAGGACACTTCCGGGTTCACCACCACCACTGCGCGGTCGGCGAAGTACATCGCCAGGAAGGCGCCCTTCTCGATGCCGGCCGGGGAGTCGCAGATGATGTAATCGAAGCCGTCGGCGGCCAGGTCCTTCAGGACCTTGCCCACGCCTTCCTGGGTCAGTGCATCCTTGTCGCGGGTCTGCGAGGCAGCCAGCACGAACAGGTTGTCGAAGCGCTTGTCCTTGATCAGGGCCTGCTTGAGGGTGGCTTCGCCGTGCACGACATTCACGAAGTCGTACACCACGCGGCGTTCGCAGCCCATGATCAGGTCGAGGTTGCGCAGGCCGACGTCGAAGTCGATCACCGCCACCTTCTTGCCACGCTTCGCCAGGCCGCACGCAAGGCTGGCGCTGGAAGTGGTCTTGCCGACGCCGCCTTTGCCGGAGGTGACTACGATGATTTCAGCCAAAGGACTTCTCCTGATGATTCTGTTTGAGGTGCTGCGTCAGTCCAGCGCAGCGATCTTGATCTGGTCCTGTTCCAGCCACACCTGCACGGCCTTGCCGCGCAGGGTTTCCGGGACATCGTCCAGCACCTTGTAGTGGCCTGCAATGGCGACCAGTTCCGCATGGAAATCACGGCAGAAAATGCGTGCCGCGGTGTTGCCCTGGGCCCCTGCCAGCGCACGGCCGCGCAGGGTTCCGTAGATATGGATGCTGCCATCGGCGATGACTTCGGCGCCGGCGCCGACGGTGGCCATCACGGTCAGGTCGCAGTTTTCCGCATACAGCTGCTGCCCCGAACGCACGTTGCCCAGCTGCATGCGGCCAGGCTGTGGCGCGGCGGCATCGGCAGCCTTGCCCATCGGCGTGGCCGGAGCCGGTGCCGGTGCGGCCTTCGCTTCGGCCCGCGCAGCACGCCGCGGTTCCGGTGCGGGTGCCGGTGGCGGGGCAGACTCTGCTTCGGCGCGCTCGTACTGGGCACGGAACTTGGCCAGCAGCGGCAGGCCGAGCTGCTGCGAGAGCAGGTCAACTGCACTGGTGCCATAGGCCAATGCAACCGGCAGTACGCCAGCACCGCGCAGGCCATCCACCAGGGCCTGCGCCGTTGCCACGTCGGGCACCTGGCTGAGGCCACCGAAGTCCAGGATCACCGCCGCACGGCCGAACAGCTTCGGCGCACGGCTCACCCGTTCCTGCATTTCCTGCACGAGGCGTTCAACATCAAGGGTGCGGATGCGTAGGTTGGCAATGCCCACCTGGCCGATCTTCAGTTCACCAGCCTGTTCGTAATCGAAATTCACCGCCACGCTCAGGTCCCCGTCGACCGCTGTGCCTGCGCCGGCAGCTGCCGGTCGCGCGCCCATGCCACATCGGGCAGCTTGCCGCCATAGGTTTCGTTCACCCATGGGAAGCTGCACAGTTCCTTGGCCAGCATGCTGGCCCGCACGTCCACCTGCGGCATGGTGTTCTGGCCCAGCTCGCGGAAGCCGAAGCTGCCGTGGAAGAGCAGGGCGGCATCGGCGCCGTGGTCCAGGAACACCTCACAGGTCATCTGCGGGTAGCGCAGCTCGGCGAAGCTCTGCGCGTCGGCATAGAACGCACGGCCGACGCCACCACCGCGACGGCGGCTGGCGACCACGATGCGGTCGATATAGAAGAAAGGGGTGTTCAGCTGTTGCTTGAACCAGGCGAAATTGCTGCTGTCGTGCTGGCTGTCGCTGCCGAAGCCGATCAAAAAACCGGCCAGGTTGCCGTCGCGCTCGGCGACGCGGAAATACTCAGCGGTTGCATAGAACAGGCGCAGGCGCTCGGCATCCAGGGGAAGGATGGCCAGGCCAGCATTGTTGTTCAAAGCCAGGACGGAATCGAGCTCGTGCTCGCGCACGTCGCGGATGACAATCGACATTGTGACTCCGTGGGGTAACGCGGTTGGTCCATTACAAGACCCTGCGCACGATTATTGCATGCCCGGGGTGGGCTGCGGCATGAACAGGGGGATATGCCCAAGCATGACTTTCGGCGCTTGGGAGCGGCCGCACACAGGCTACGATGGGTGATGCTGGCCCGACTCAACCACAATGCGATGCTGCGCTACTCCGGGTTGTTCACCTGGGGCACCGTCGGCCTTTGGCTTGCGATCTACCTGATCGACCCGGTGTCGCTGACGCTGGAGAGCCTGGATGGCGAGGCCGGCTACCGGATCATTCCCTGGGCCTCGGCCTACCTGGCCTTCGGCTTCGTGTACTGGGTGCTGACCCGCTCGCTGGGCGAAAGCCGGCCCGGCTTCTTCGACCATGCCGCGCTGATCCTGCTGACGGCCTGCGCGATCGGCGTGAGCTATTTCTCCGGCACCGCACTGGGCAGCATCCTGCTGATGGTGGTGGCCGGCCTGCTGCCCTGGCTGCTGGGCCCGCGCATCGGTGTGGTGTGGCTGGTGGCCAGCAACCTGGCCGTGCTGCCGGTCTACATCCAGCCACTGGGCTTCCCGCCGGTCATCGCCGTGCTGCAGGCCGTCGGCTACATGGGCTTCTCCAGCTTCGTGTTCGTGATCGCGCTGGTGGCGCGCCGCCAGGCCGAGGCGCGCGAGGAGCAGCGCCGCCTGAACGCCGAGCTGCGCGCCACGCGTGCGCTGCTGGCCGAAAGCGCGCGGGTGAACGAGCGCACCCGCATTTCGCGCGAACTGCATGATCTGCTGGGCCACCAGCTGACCGCGTTGACCCTGAATCTGGAAGTGGCCGGCCACCTCGCCGAAGGGCAGGCGCTGGAGCACGTGAAGCGCTCGCATGCCCTGGCCAAGCTGCTGCTGGGCAACGTGCGCGAGGTGGTCAGCCAGCTGCGCGAGACCGGCGCCATCGACCTGGCCGCTGCGCTGCGTCCGCTGACCGAGCACGTGCCGTCGCTGGACATCCAGCTGGAGATCGAGGAGCCGCTGAACGTGGAAGACCCGCAGCGGGCCCACGTACTGCTGCGCTGCACCCAGGAGATCATCACCAACACGGTGCGCCATGCCGGCGCCCGCCACCTGTGGTTGCGGGTGTACCGTGAGGTCCCCGACCAGGTCGTGGTGGAAGCCCGCGACGACGGTGTCGGGGCGGAAACGGTCAATGTGGGCAATGGTTTGCGCGGCATGCGCGAACGCCTGCAACAATGTGGAGGCCAGCTGCAGGTGGAGACCCGCCCCGGCGAAGGCTTCCGGCTGCGGGCGACGGTACCGGCAACGGTGCTGGCGGCCCTTACCCAGGTTCCTGAAGGAGTGCGTTAATGATTCGCGTCTGCCTGGTCGACGACCAAACCCTGGTGCGGCAGGGGATCCGCTCGCTGCTGGCGCTCGACGACGGCATCGAAGTGGTGGCCGAGGCCGCCGATGGCCGCCAGGCGGTCGAGCTGATCCCGCAGATCCGCCCGGACGTGGTCCTGATGGACATGCGCATGCCGGTGATGTCCGGGCTGGAGGCGCTGCAGGTGCTGTCACGGCAGGAACAGCTGCCGCCGACCATCATCCTGACCACCTTCGACGATGACCAGCTGGTGCTGGCCGGGCTCAAGGCCGGTGCCAAGGGCTACTTGCTCAAGGATGTGACCCTGGCGCAGCTGGTCGGGGCGATCCGCACGGTGGCCGATGGCGGTTCGCTGGTGCAGCCAGCGGTGACCCAGCGGCTGCTGTCCGGGCTGGAGCACATGCGCAACGATTTCGTCAGCCTGGACCGGCCCGACCCGCTGACCGACCGTGAGACCGAGATCCTGCGGCTGATGGCCAGCGGTTTCTCCAACAAGGAGATCGCCAATTCGCTGGGGGTCGCCGAGGGCACGATCAAGAACCATGTGTCCAACATCCTTTCCAAACTGGGCGTACGTGACCGTACGCGTGCAGTCCTGAAAGCGTTTGAACTCCAGTTGGTGTGAGGAAAATCCTTTAGCGACAAAGACTTGGCACGCAGCCTGGGCCCGGATTCAGGGTTGCCCCCCACTTGCCCCCTACATGCCGGGTACGCGGATGCGTTACCCTTCGAATTCTTTGTGCATACAAATGCGCAGCCGGCACGGAAACCGGTGCGCCAATCCCGATAACCAATGCCCGCGAAGCCTGCTAGGATTGGCGCTTCGCTTCAATCAACCCGGCCGTGGGATCGGCCCCGGAGACTCTCTGAATGACCCGTATTATCGAGTTCCTGATCGCCTTGGGGATCGTGGCTGGCCTGTTCGTCATCATTGGCGTCTGTCTGCCGGGCGAGCGTCACATCACCGAAAGCATCGAGACCAACCGCAAGATGACGATCGTGTACGACACGGTCAGCAGTCTGCGCCGCTTCAAGGACTGGAACCCGCTGGTACTGCGCGATCCCGCCGTTGAACTGAAGCTGTCCGGCCCGGCCTCCGGCGTCGGTGCCACTCTCGACTACACCTCCAAGGACCTGGGCACCGGTTCCTGGAAGGTGACCGAAGCCGAAGAGAACAAGCGTGTTGTTATCGCCATCGACGACGCCTCCAAGGGTCACGACAAGGTCAGCACCTTCACCCTGGAGCCGACCGGCAAGGGCGGTCGCAACGTCAAGATCACCCAGGACTACTCGGTGAAGTATGGCTTTGACCTGTTCGGTCGCTACGCAGGCCTGTATGTCAGCCGCCAGATCGGCGATGACATCAAGATGGGTCTGTCGCGCATGGCGAACATGCTGGCCACCGTGCCGAATGTCGACTACCGCACTTCCGAAGCTCCGTTGACCGATCTGGGCATCGTCGATGTCCCGGCCGAGGACCTGCTGGTCGTCACCGCCGGCAACGTCGACCGCGGCCAGGAGTCCATCAGCAAGTCCATCAAGGACAACCAGGAGTGGATCAAGCGCGTGATCGAGGCCAATGGCCTGGAAGCCGCCGGTCCGCTGCGTATCATCACCACCGATTTCGGTGCTGAGAAGTACGCCTTCGACATCGCCCAGCCGGTGAAGAAGAAGGGTGCCGAAGGCGTGCCGGCCGAACAGCTGACCGTCAAGATCGACGGTGGCGCTCCGGTCAAGTACGTCCGCGTTGCTCCGCACCGTTCGGCGCATGCGGCCTACACCGGTCACATGGCAGGCCTGGACGTTGCCCGCAGCGCCCTGCGCGCCTGGGCCGTGACCTCGGGCAACGAAGTCATCGACCGTCCGTACGAAACCTGGAAGGACGGCGTGGACAAGTCGTTCACCCCGGAAGCGACGTACGACATCTACTGGGCCGTCAAGTAAGCCTCGGCTGACCCATGTAGTGTTGGACATGAAAACGCGCCGCTTCCTGCGGCGCGTTTTTTTTCATCCCGAGCCCGGTGTCGGGCATTGCGCAAGGAGCAGTCATGTTCAATTCCGAACGACGCGCGCGTAAACCGTCGTTGCTGGCCTGTCTGGGGGCGCTGCTGGCGGCCGCCTCGATCGGTCTCTCGGCCTATGCCGCGCATGGCGTGTCCGATCCGCTGGCGCAGCAGCACCTGAACATGGCAGCGTTGTACGCCTTTGCCCACGGAGCGGTACTGGCCGCCCTCGGCCCGCGCGCGCAGGGCGCGATCGCGCATCTGGCGTTGTACGTGTTGCTGCTGGGCGTGCTGCTGTTCTCCGGCAGCCTGGTGGGCGGTGCGCTGTGGCAATGGCCGACCCGGCTGGCGCCGGTAGGTGGCACCACGCTGATGGCCGGATGGGTACTGCTGGCGATCAACGCGCTGCGGCGCTAGCCGCAACGCCCAAGCACTGGTAGCGCCGGGCCACGCCCGGCGTCGAGCGCAGCGACCCGCGTCTGCCTTTGCTTTTTTTGTTTGTTCAATTCCGTGGCGGACGCACCCGGAAACTGTCCGTGGCCGGGATGGTGGGCGGCGCAGGGGCGTAAGCGCCATGGATGGCGCGCCCGAGCTTACATGGACGTACTTGCAGCGACCCCTGCGCCGCCCACCCTCCCGGCCAACCCGAGGACCGCAGTCGAGCAGCTGCCACGAGGGGCTCAGCCGTTGGCCGGTTTCCAGCACCAGTGCCACGGTTCGTAGACGATCCCATGCGGGTTGTCGCGCGGATAGCTCAAGTGGAACCCGTGCGCCGCGGCATTGGCCTGCAGCCACGCAAACGCAGCCGTCGCCTCGAAGCTCTCCTCTGCCGGCGCATCCCCCGGTGTGCCGATGTCCAGCGCGTGACCACTGTGGTGTTCGCTGAAACCAGGGGCGGCATTGACCTTCAGGATCTGCGGCACGCTCTGCCCGCGCGCCAGCTTGCGTTCGAAAATGCCGAGCTGATACGCATGGCTGCGGAAGCCGGAGATCGCATCCAGTGCAATGCCATCCCGGGCGGCATGCAGGCGCATCCGTCGCCAGCCCTGCGCGGCACCGCGGCGCAACCACAACGGGCGGGCAAAGCGATCACGTCCGGCCAAGTGCAGCACGCACGGCTCGGCTTCCAGTGCCAGCCCGCTGTCGTGCGCATAGCGCTGTGCATCCAGGCCCAGCTGCTGCAAGCGCTGCTGCAGGCCAACCAGCGGCAGCCACTGGTCTTCCAGTGCAGCGCCGAACGGTCGTGACCGTGCGCCATCCAGCAGGGCCAGCGCTTCCTCCACGCCGGGCTCGCGTGGCAGGCGCGGCACCAGCGAGTGCACACCGTGCGCC
>NZ_JBFRFE010000196.1:0-6668 GCF_052114665.1 Stenotrophomonas sp. 2YAF22
TCGTACGGCGGCGTCTTGTCACCCAGGTTCTGCACCTTGGCGTACACGGTCAGGTTCTCGATGCCGGTGTAGCCCAGGTAGAGATCGAACTGGTTGTAGGCGTCGACGCGGCTCTGCACCGCAGCTGCAGCGGTGCTGGCCTTCTGGTCGTAGCCACTGGTGTAGTACCAGGTCACCGCGGCGGTGTAGTCGCTGTACTTCCAGTCCAGGGTGGTGGTGGCCTTGTTCTTCGGCAGGGTGGCGCCGAGGTTGCTGCCGGCATAGTCCACCAGCGGGCCACCGACCACGGTCGGGCGCCGGTAGTCGCGCACATGGGTGTAGGCCGAGGTCACGGTGAAGTCACCGAAGGCGGTGGTCGGGATGCGCTGGCGCAGCTCGACGTCGATGCCCGAGGTCTTCAGCTCGCTCAGGTTCTGGTAGCGGTTGTAGACCGCCTGCAGCTTGCCGCGCTCATCGCGCTGCACGGCATCGGCGACGTTGTCGTTGACCAGGGTCTGGGTGTTGTTGGTACCGACCAGGTTGTCCAGCTGGATACGGTAGTAGTCGATGCTCAGGTTGGTGTTCGCCCACGGCGACAGCACCACGCCGAAGTTCACGCTCTTGGTGCGCTCCGGCTTCAGGTCGCTGTTGCCGACGGTGAAGAAGGTCGGGTTCTGCCGCGAGCCCGGCACGTCCGGATCACGCGGGTCGACCACGCTGCCGTAGGCGATGCTGGTGCTGTTGGAGTTCTCCGACAGCGACGGGGCACGGAAGCCCTTCGACGCGGAGGCACGCACCAGCAGGAAATCCAGCGGCTGCCAGCGCAGGCCGAGCTTGGGCGAGAACGCGTCGCCGAAATCATCGTAATGATCGGCGCGGGCGGCGGCGGACAGTTCCAGGGTCGAGGCCAGCGGCACGTTGACCTCGGCGTAGGCGGCGCTGACCTTGCGCTCGCCATGCACTTCGGCGATTGCCGGGCGCACCTGCAGGCCGGCATCGATCTGCCACGGGTTGTTCGAATCAAGCTTCTCGCGGCGCCATTCGGCACCGGCGGCGAAACCGATGTCGCCGGCCCAGGTGTGGCCGAGACTGCCGGAGATCTTCGCATCGATGCCCTGCAGCACCGACTCGGCCGGACGCAGGGTGGCGATGTTGATCGAATCGCGCACCGACTGCGGCGTCGCGGCCGGGTTCAGCAGGTTGTAGCTGCCGGTGGCCAGTGCATTGGCCAGTGCCCAGCGGTTGGCGAAGCCGCCGGAGACGGTTTCGCGCTCGCTGCTGCGCGCGCCGAACGCGGCCACTTCCCAGTCCCACTTCTCGGTGTTGCCACGCAGCCCGAACACACCGCGATAGGCGGTGGACCGGTTGGTCTTGATGGTGCCGCCGAGGTCGAAGAAGGTGTATTCGATGGGGATCGCGCGGCCGTACGGGTTGTACGGGTTGCTGGCCGGCAGGTTGGACGACACCGGCTCGGCCAGGCCGGTCTGCGCGTTCAGCGCGAAGCGACCGCTTTCCAGGGTGAAGAACGGGCTGCTGCCGAACCAGGCAGCACTCTTGATCTGGCTGTACAGCACTTCGCCGAACGCTTCGACGTTGTCGCCGAGGCGGAACGTGCCGTTGGCGTAGGCCTGGTAGCGCTTGGTGGACGGAATCAGGGTGGTGTACGGGGCCTGGTTGAAGCCGCAGGTATCACCGGCCAGACCGTCGATCGGCGCGCTGGCCACGCGGGTGGTGCCGGTGGGGCAGTTGCCGTTGGCATCGAGCATCGGCACGGAGGTGCCATTGACCAGATAGCGTGCGCCCTTGGCCGACCAGCCGTTCCAGCGGCCGCCGGGCTGGTCGCTGTAGATACCGCTCTTGGTCAGGTTGCGCTCGTCCTGGTCCAGTCGCTCACGGTTGTAGGCCTGCAGGCTGAAGAGGATGTTGTAGCCGTCCTTGTCGATGTCGCCCAGGCCACCAACGAACTTCAGGTTCTGCTCGTGCAGGCCGCCCTGGTCGGCGCCACCGAAGCTGCCGCCGATCTCGGCGCCTTCGAAGTTCTGCCGGGTGATGATGTTGACCACGCCGGCCACCGCATCGCTGCCGTACACGGCCGATGCACCGTCCTTGAGCACTTCGATGCGTTCGACGGCCACCAGCGGCAGCGCGTTGAGATCGACGAAGGTGTCCGACAGGCCGCCGGCCGGGAAGCCGTAGTTGGCCAGGCGGCGGCCGTTGAGCAGCACCAGCGTGTTCTTCTGCGAAAGACCGCGCAGGCCGATGCCGGCCGAGCCCGAGGCCCAACCGTTGTTGGTGGTCTCGTTGCTGGCATTGCCGGTGTTGGCCGAGATCGAGCGCAGCACATCGGCCACGGTGGCCTTGCCGGTCTGTTCCAGCTGCTGGCGGCCGATCACCTGCACCGGGTTGGAGGCTTCGGTATCGGCGCGTTTGATGTTGGAACCGGTGACACGCACGGCAGCCAGGGTGCTGGCTTCGCCGCTGGCGTCGGCGGTGGTTTCGGCGGCGGCAGACAATGGCGCGGCCAGAGCGACGGCCAGGGCCGCCACGAGCAGGGTGTGCTGGGGCATGACGATGTGGGGGAGGTAGTGGAAGGACGAGGTAAGTTCCGCAGTAATCCATGCCTGGCCGGGGTGCAGCCAATAACATCTCTTCATACGGATATAAGAGAAACTATCATCTCTTCATCCGGATGGAAAGAATTTCTTCACGGAAAGGCAACGCAAAGCCGGGCTGATCGGCCGCCCGCGGCGTACAATCGCGCCATGGAAATCTTCAAAGTCTTCATGCTCGAGGCGGCGCACCGCCTCCCCAACGTGCCGCCGGGGCACAAGTGCGCGCGCCTGCACGGCCACTCCTTCCGGGTGGAACTGAAAGTCGAGGGCGAGCCGGGCGCGCAGACCGGCTGGATCATGGATTTCGGTGACGTGAAGGCGGCTTTCCAGCCGATCTACGACCGCCTGGACCACCATTACCTCAATGACATCCCCGGCCTGGAGAACCCGACCAGCGAGAATCTGGCCGTGTGGATCTGGAACGAGCTCAAGCCCACCCTGCCGGCATTGAGCGAGATCACCGTGCACGAAACCTGCACCTCGGGCTGCCGTTACCGCGGCCCCGCCGCCTGATCAACCCATTGATCTGAAAGGCCTCAAGGCGCCGGAGATGGCGCCTTCGTGATTTTTGTTGCATTGCCGCATGATCGGCGTATGCTGCATTGCATCAATACAAATGCACGGCGGATGCGACTGGCAGGCAACAGCCACTGGCGCGACGCCCACGCTCATTGCATGGGTCCCTCCCCCCATGCAATCCGGACCCGGCAGATCCCTCCCTCTGCCGGGTCTTTTTTTGCCTGGCGTCTGGATTCTGGAACGCGTCTTCGTCCGGGTCTCTGCGATCTGAAGGGCCCCGTCGGGGCAGGTAGGGGCCTGGGCAAATGGCCCCCGGCGCCGGCCGTTGGCCGCCACCTCCTCCTTTACTTTGCCCAGACCCCTACCTGCCCCGACGAGGCTCGGCTTGCGGCACCAGATGCGCAGATCGCTGCTTTCCTGAGGCCACCGAAGATCTCCCCACGCAGGGCGGAGGCCCTTGCGTGCGAAGTAAAGGGGGAGGCGGTGGCCGCAGGCCGGCGCCGGAGGACATTCGCACGCAAGGGCCTCCGCCCTGCGCCGCGCAGATGTGCCGCGCAGAATCGATCGGCCACGCAAGGAGCGCTCAGCGCCCGCGGTTGCCGTGCCAGTGCTGGTACCACGCCTGGAACATCAACACGTTCCACAGGTGCGTATGCCATTTGCGCTCGCCGCGCAGGAACGCCTCCCAGATCGCGCGCACGCGTACTGCATCGAAGCACCCCTGGTTGCGCAGCAGTTGCGGGTCGAGCAAGGCTTCCGCCCAGTCGCGCAGCGGGCCGGCCAGCCAGCGTGCCATCGGTGGGCCGAAACCGCGCTTGGGGCGATAGACCAGCGGCGCGGGCAGATAGCGCGCCAGCAGATGCTTGAGGATCCGCTTGTGCTCACCGTCGTGGTACTTCAGGTGCTGCGGCAGGCGCCAGGCCAGGCGTATGACCTCCATGTCCAGCAACGGCGAGCGCGTCTCCACGCCGGCCGCCATGCCGGCACGGTCAACCTTGGCAAGAATCCCCTCGGCCAGGTCCATGCGGAAATCCAGCAGCTGGATGCGCGCTTCTGCCGGCAGTGCGGTGTCCTGCTGCTGGAAGATCGTCGCTGGCTCGCGTGCGCCCAGTACCACCTGGGTCGGCTGCCGCCAGCGGGTGACGCGCTGCAGGTAATGCCCCTCCACGTCGTTGGCGGCCACCTCGGCCACCAGTGCCCGCCAACCGCCAAGCCGACCACGCTCGACGTTCAAGCGGCTGCTGCCACGCCGTGCAAGATCACGTACCCAGTCCGGCAGGCCACCGCACAGGCGCGCATTGCGCAGTGCGCGGCCATAGCTGGGGTGGCCGAAGAACAACTCGTCGCCGCCGTCGCCGGTCAACGCCACCGGCTTGCGCGCGCCGAGCAGCTCGCTGGCCAGCAGGGTGGGCAGCTGCGAGGCATCGGCGAACGGTTCGCACCAGACCTGCGGCAAGCGCTGCAGCAGATCCAGGCCCTGCCGGCTGTCCATCCTGTGCAGGTGGTGATGCACGCTCAGGTGGCGGGCCACCTGCGAGGCCCAGTCGCTCTCGTCGTGACCGGGGTCGTCGAAACCCACCGTCCATGCTTCCACCGGCAACGCCGACTGCGCCTGCATCATCGCCACCACCAGCGACGAATCGGTGCCACCGGACAGGAACGCACCGCAGGCCACGGGTGAATGCATGCGCGTGGCGATCGCCTGCTGCAGCACCACCTCCAACTGGTCGGTGGCCTGCTCCAGGCTGGGCGCCGGCTGCAACGGCTGCTGCAGCGCGGATTGCATCGCATCGCGCGCGCACCAGTAGCGCTGGCCGCCCTGCGTGGCCTGCGTTGATCCGCCGGCGGCATGATCGTTGAGATCCACGCGCAGCATCGCCCCGGCCACCAGCTTGTGGATGCCGCGATAGATGGTGTGCGGCGCCGGCACATAGTCATGGCGCAGCAGCAGGCTCAATGCATCCTGGTCGATGCTGGGAGCGAATCCGGCAAAGGCCTGCAGCGCCTTCAACTCCGAGGCAAACAGGAACTGGCCCTGGTACCAGCCGTAATACAGCGGCCGTTCGCCGACCGGGTCGCGCGCCAGCCAGAGCTCGTGCGCGTGGCGGTCCCAGACGCTGAACGCAAATGCCCCTTCGATGCGCGACAGCGCACGCTGCACGCCCCACTCGACGATGGCCTGCAGCAACAGGCGTGCATCGGTGCAGCTGCGTGGCAGGTCGCGCAGCTGCGACTGCAGGGCCGCCCGGTTGTAGATGCGGCCATCCAGGCACAGCACGTAGCGCCCGCAGCTGGAGCTGAGCGGCTGCAACGGCATGGCGGTCGGCGCACGGCAATGACCGAGGGCCAGCCCTGCGTCGGCATCGGTCCAGTACCCGATGCGACCACGGCCGCGCTGCTGCAGCGCCCGCAGCATCGGCGCCAGCTGCTGCAGCAGCTGCTCGTCGTCGGCAGGCGGCAGCCAGGCCCCGACCACGCCGCTCATCGCTGGCCTCCATGGCAAGGGCAATCAAAGAAAAACGCGGGACAGGAGGCGGACGGCATGAGGGCGGCACGCGGATGGGGAGAGCTGCCATGCTCGGCCCCGCCGAGCGCCACGTCAGTCGTAGCGCTGTCAGCGACCGTCACCGCAGGCGCGGCTTACGTAACGTTTTGTAACAACACGATTGCTACCGTGCGGCCAAGTCGTTGCCCGGCCTGAGGCCCGGCCCGCGCGCCAGCAACCCCGGCTGAATGGCGCCCGCTCCCTGGACCCGAGCGGCCCGACAGCTGGGATAGCATCGCCGCGCTCGTGCCACGGCGGTACGGAAGCACCCCGGAGGCCTTGTAGATGCTGGATATCGTACTGGTTGAAGACGACGCTCGGCTGGGCACGATGGTCAGCGACTACCTGAAGCGCCACGGTTACCAGGTCGCCCACGAACGCTGCGGCCAGCGCGCGATCGCCCGGATCCTCAGCGAGAAGCCGGCGCTGGTCCTGCTCGACATCGGCCTGCCGGGCCAGGATGGTTTCGAAGTGTGTCGGCAGATCCGGCCCCACTATGACGGGATCATCTGCGTGCTGAGCGCCCGTACCGACAACATCGACCAGGTGCTGGGGCTGGAACTGGGCGCCGACGATTACATCGGCAAGCCGATCGAACCGCGGGTGCTGCTGGCGCGGCTGCGCGCCCATCTGCGCCGCCACCGCCGGGTCGAGCCACGCGATGGCGCCCTGCGTTTCGGTGAACTGAGCATCGACCCGTCCACACGCAACGTGCACCTGCAGGGCCGCCTGCTGGAGCTGACCACCGCCGAGTTCGACCTGTTGTTCCTGCTGGCCGGCAACGCGGGCCAGATCCTCGACCGCGATGCGCTGCTGCGTGGCCTGCGCGGCATCGCCTTCGATGGCCTGGACCGCTCGATCGACGCACGCATCTCGCGCCTGCGGCGCAAGCTCGGCGACAACCCGGAACAGCCCGAGCGGATCAAGACCGTGCGCGGCCGTGGTTACCTGTTCAGCCGATCGGCATGGGGATGAAGCATCCGTCGTCGGCCATGCGTGGCCATGCCTTCCAC
>NZ_JBFRFE010000197.1:0-6660 GCF_052114665.1 Stenotrophomonas sp. 2YAF22
GGCTTCGCTGGTGCGCGGCATGTCCGGCGTCAGCGTGCCGTTGCTGGAAGGCCTGGCCACGCTGCTGCAGCACGATGTGCTGCCGTTGATTCCGGCCGAAGGCTCGGTGGGCGCCAGTGGCGACCTGACCCCGCTGTCGTACGTGGCGGCCGTGCTGTGCGGCGAACGCGAGGTGCTGCACGACGGCCGCGTACAGCCGGCTGCCGACGTGCTGGCGAAGATCGGCATGACGCCGCTGAAGCTGCGGCCGAAGGAAGGCCTGGCGATCATGAACGGCACGGCGGTGATGACCGGCCTGGCCTGCCTGGCCTGGCAGCGCGCCGATTACCTGGCACGTATGGCCACGCGCCTGACCGCTTTCAACGTGCTGTCCAGCGATGGCAACGCGCATCACTTCGATGAAACCCTGTTCGCCGCCAAGCCGCACCCGGGGCAGTCGCGTATTGCCGCACGCCTGCGCAGCGACCTGCACAGCGAGCGCCCGCCGCGCAACGAGCAGCGCCTGCAGGACCGCTACTCGCTGCGCTGCGCGCCGCACGTGATCGGCGTGCTGGAAGACACCCTGCCGTTCCTGCGCCAGCTGATCGAAACCGAACTGAACAGCGCCAACGACAACCCGCTGATCGACGCCGACGGCGAGCGCATCCTGCACGGTGGCCACTTCTACGGCGGGCATATCGCGCTGGCGATGGACACGCTGAAGAATACGGTTGCCAACATCGCCGACCTGCTCGATCGGCAGCTGGCGCTGGTGGTCGACGCCCGCTACAACCACGGCCTGCCGGCCAACCTGTCGGCGGCCACCGGCCCGCGCGCGGCGATCAACCATGGCCTGAAGGCGCTGCAGATCAGCGTTTCGGCGTGGACGGCCGAGGCCCTGAAGCAGACCATGCCGGCCTCGGTGTTCTCACGGTCCACCGAATGCCACAACCAGGACAAGGTCAGCATGGGCACCATCGCCGCGCGCGACTGCCTGCGCGTGATCGAACTGACTGAACAGGTGGTGGCGGCCATGCTGATCGCTGCCCGCCAGGGCCTGGCGCTGCGCGAACGGGTTGGCATGAACGCGCAGCTGCATGGCAGTCTGGCCGACATGTACGCCGACTTGGGGCAGCGCATCGCCCTGGTCGAAGAAGACCGCGCGCTGGATCGCGAACTGCGGGAACTGCTGGTGGAGATCCGCGCGCAACGTTGGGAGCTGTATGTCGGTGAATGAAGGTAACGAACTGGTCGGCGAGGTCGAGCTGGCCCCTGCTTTCCACGACTGCGATCCGATGAACGTGGTCTGGCATGGCAACTACTTCAAGTACTTCGAGATCGCGCGCTGCGCGTTGCTGAAGCGCTACGACTACGACTATCCGCAGATGCTCGAATCGGGCTACCTGTGGCCGGTGGTCGATGCGCGGGTGAAGTACGTGCGGCCGCTGCTGTTCGGCCAGGCGCTGCGGGTGCGCTCGCGCATCGTCGAGTGGGAAAACCGGCTGAAGATCGAATACGAGATCCTTGATGCGGAAAGCGGCCAGGTGCTGACCCGCGCAATGACCATCCAGGTCGCGGTCGACGCGGCCAGCAAGGAAATGCTGTACCAGTGCCCGCCGGTGCTGTGGCAGCGTCTTGGAGTGCCTGCCCCGTGAACCGATCCCTTCGTCTTCCGCGCGTGCTGCTGTGCGCGCTGCTGCTGGTGGCCGCACCGCTGGTGCAGGCGGCTGATGCCGCCGTCGATGCCATCACCCAGGCCGTCGCCCGACCGGACGTGCTGCGCGGTCAGTTCACCCAGGAAAAGCAGGTCAGCGGTTTCAAGAACCCACTGCGTTCGCAGGGCCAGTTCGTGGTCGCGCGCAAGCACGGCGTGATCTGGTCCACGCTCAAGCCGTTCCCGTCGGAGGTGGTGGTCACTGCCGACCGCATCCTCAGCCGCCAGCGCGATGGCAGCACCCGCGTCGAACTGGACGCGCGCCAGCAGCCGGCGATGCGCTCGGTCAACGCGATCATGTTCGCGTTGATGAGCGGTGACGTGCAGGCACTGTCCAGCCAGTTCAACGTCGAGGCCACCCGTGAAGGGCAGGGCTGGCGCCTGAAGCTGACGCCGAAGTCGGCGATGCTGGCCAAGGCCTTCCAGTCGCTGACGTTGCAGGGCGACCGTTACGTGCGCCAGGTCGAGATCATCGAAGCCAACCAGGATCGCACCCGCATCCAGTTCACTGCGCTGAGCGAAGCGCCGGCCACGTTGAACGCCGACGAGGCGCGCCGCTTTGAGTGACAGCGCCGCACCGGATCGCCTGCGCCGCTGGTGGCACTGGCTGGGCATCGCCTGGCTGCTGCTGTTGCTGGTGCTGGGTGCGCAGCAGTGGCGACTGTGGAGCCAGGAGTCGCGGATCGACACCGACATCCTCGCCCTGCTGCCGCAGGACGCGCACGACCGCCTGCTCAGCGACGTCACCCGGCGCATTGCCGATGGCAGCTCGCGGCAGGTGGTGGTGCTGCTCGGCAGTACCGACGGTGCCGCTGCCAAGCGCGCGCAGGCCGCGTTCGCCGCGGCGATGGCCAGTGATGCCGACAGCGCGCTGCTGGTGCCCAGTGGTTCGATCGAAGGCTGGTTCGATGAGGCGCGTGCGTTCTACGCACCGTACCGCGATCGCCTGCTGACCCCGGCCCAGCGCGAGCAGTTGCAGCAGGCCGAACCCGGTGCGTTGGCCGAACAGGCACTCGGCGCGCTGTACGGCCCGATGGGCGCGCCGCGGTTGACCGAGTGGCGGCAGGATCCGCTGTCGCTGTGGCCGCAGTGGTGGCAGCAGCAGGCCCAGGGCTCCGGCCTGCGCTTGGGCGATGACGGCCTGCTCGAGGCCGAAGGCAAGCACTGGGCGGCGCTGCAGTTCGATACGCCGGGCTCGGCCTTCAGGCTCGATGGCGAGCGTCATCTCGATGGCCTGCTCGAACGCGCCGGACAGGCGGCCAAGGCCGCTGCGCCGGATCTGGAGATCCTGCATGCCGGCGTGCCGTTGCATGCCGAAGCGGCTGCCGTGCAGGCCAACCAGGAGATCAACACCATCGGCTGGGGTTCGCTGGCGGCGGTGCTGCTGCTGGTGTGGCTGGCGTTCCGCTCGCTGCGGCCGATCCTGCTGGTTGCCGCTTCGTTGCTGATCGGTTGTGGCGTGGCGCTGGCGGTGACCGTGCTGGTGTTCGACAAGGTGCATGTGCTGACCCTGGTGTTCGGTGCCTCGCTGGTCGGCGTGGCCGAGGACTACGGCATCCACTGGTTCGCTTCGCGCCAGGCCGAGCCGGCCGACCGTCGCTGGAAGCTGCTGCGGCATCTGCTGCCGGGCCTGTGGCTGGCGCTGCTRACCAGTGCGCTGGCGTACCTGGCGCTGGGCCTGGCGCCGTTCCCCGGCCTGCGGCAGATGGCGCTGTTCTCGGTGGTGGGGCTGGCCGCTGCCTTCCTCACGGTGATCTTCTGGTTCCCGTGGCTGGACGGTGGCGAGATCCGTACCACCCGCTTCGCGCAGTGGCTGGGCAACACGCTGGAGCGTTTCCCGCGCCTGCACGGGCGTCGCCCGGTGGCGATCTTCCTCGGCGTGGCCGCGCTGGTGTCGGTCATCGGCATCACCCGCCTGCAGAGCAACGACGACCTGCGCAGCCTGCAGTCGTCGCCGCCGGCGCTGATGGCCCAGCAGATCCGCCTCAGCCAGTTGCTGGGCATGCCCAGCCCGGCGCAGTTCTACCTGGTGCAGGGCAGCGATGCCGCACAACTGCTGCAGCGCGAAGAAGCGCTGACCACGCGCCTGCGTGAACTGACCCACGACAAGCGCATCGGCGGTTACCGCGCAATCAGTGACTGGTTGCCATCGCCCGCGCGGCAGCAGGCCGATGCGGCGTTGACCGCCAGGGTGGAACCCGGCGTGCTGGCCGCCGTGGGCGAAGCGGTGGGCGAGCCCCTGCAGCGCCCCTCATTCGCAGCGGCGCCGCTGAGCGCCGAGGCGTTCCTCGCCTCGCCGGCGTCGCAGCCGTTCCGCCACCTGTGGGTCGGCAACGTGGGCGGGCAGATGATCAGCGTGGTGATGGTCGATGACCTGTCGCGTGCCGATGCACTGGCCACCCTGCGCGGTGCTGCCGAAGGCCTGGACGGCGTGCGCTGGGTCGACCGTACGGCCGATTTCTCGCAGCTGCTGGGCCACTACCGCAAGCTGATGGGTGGCCTGCTGCTGGTCGGCATCGTGCTGGTGTTCGGCGCCCTGTGGCTGCGCTACCGGCGCCAGGCCTGGCGCGTATTCGCACCGACCCTGGTGGCCGGCGCGCTCACCCTTGGATTGCTCGGCCTGTTCGGCCAGCCGCTGCAGCTGTTCAACGTGCTGGCACTGATGCTGCTGCTGGGCATGGGCATCGACTACGGCATCTTCCTGATCGAGCACCGCGGCGATGCCAGTGCCTGGCTGGCGGTATGCGTGGGTGCGGCCAGCACCTGGCTGTCGTTCGGCCTGCTGGGTCTTTCGCAGACGCCGGCGCTGCGTGCGTTCGGGCTCACCCTGCTGTTCGGCATCGGCCTGGTGTGGCTGATCTCGCCGCTGTTCCGGCCGCCACCGCATGACGCTCCGCCGGCCTGACCGGGCACGCTTCATTCCGATTCCTCCGCTTTTCCACCTGATCGAGCAACAAGGACGCACCGATGACTACTGCTGTGGATGCCGCTGATTCTTCCCGCCACGAAGACGTGGAACGTACCGAGATCCTGATCATCGGCGCCGGCCCGGCCGGTTCGGTGGCCGCGGCGATGCTGCGCCAGCAGGGCCGCAAGGTGCTGATGCTGGAGCGCCAGCAGTTCCCGCGCTTCTCCATCGGCGAGAGCCTGCTGCCGCAGAGCATGGAATACATCGAAGCGGCGGGCCTGCTGCAGGACGTGGTCGAGGCGGGCTTCCAGTACAAGAACGGCGCGGCCTTCGTGCACGGGAAAGCGCGCACCGCGTTCGACTTCAGGAAGAAGTTCTCGCCGGGCTGGGGCACTACCTACCAGGTGCAGCGCGCCGACTTCGACAACGTGCTGGCGCGCGGCGCCGAGCGCATGGGCGCGACCCTGCGCTTCGGTGACGAAGTGCTGTCCGTCGAGCCGGGCGATCAGCCGCTGGTGAGCGTGCGCCGCCCCGATGGCAGCGAGTACCGCATCGAAGCCGATTTCATCCTCGACGCCTCTGGCTTCGCGCGCCTGCTGCCACGCCTGCTTGACCTGGAATCACCCTCCAACTTCCCGGTGCGCGGCGCGATCTTCTGCCACGTGCGCGACAACATCCCGGCCGAAGCGGATTTCGACCGCAACAAGATCCTGATCACCACCCATCCCGAGCACATCGACGTCTGGTACTGGACGATCCCGTTCTCCAACGGCTGCTGCTCGCTGGGCGTGGTCGCCGAGCCATCGTTCTTCGAGCGCTACGAAGGCGACGACCTGCAGAAGCTGCAGGCCATCGTCGGCGAGGATCCGAACCTGACCTCGCTGCTGGCCAATGCCGAATGGGCGGTGCTGCCGGTGCGCCGCATCACCGGCTATTCGGCCAATGTCAGCTCGCTGTGGGGCCCGGGCTATGCGCTGCTGGGCAACGCCGGTGAGTTCCTCGACCCGGTGTTCTCCTCCGGCGTCACCATCGCGTTCAAGTCGGCGCAGCTGRCCAGCGAATGCCTCAAGCGCCGCTACGCGGGCGAGACCGTGGACTGGGAAGGCGAATTCTCGATTCCGCTGCGTGCCGGTGTGAAAACGTTCCGCCGCTTCGTCGAAAGCTGGTACCAGGGCGGCTTCCAGAAGATCATCTACCACCCCGACCAGCAGCCGCAGGTGCGCGACATGATCAGTTCCATCCTGGCCGGCTACGCCTGGGATACCAACAATCCGTATGTGGCCGACGACAGCGGCCRCCGCATGCGCGTGCTGGAGGAACTGTGCAGCGCCTGATCGTCCGCCTCTCCGCGGTCCTGCTGTGCCTGCTGCTGGCCGCCTGTGCCAGCCGCATGCCGCGGCCGCTGGTCGAACTGCCGCCGCTGCGGCTGGCACCGTCCAGCCTGTCGGCGCCGTTGGCCCTGCAGCAGCAGCTGCACTTCCGCTTCGGCAGCCACGAGCGTGATCTGGATGCGCTGCTGGAAGCCGACGCACAGCAGGTGCGGCTGGCCGTGCAGGCGATGGGCCAGACCGGCGTGCGCCTGCAGTGGGACGGCCAGCAGTTGACCCAGCAGCGTGCACCGTGGCTGCCGCCACAGGTGCGTGCCGAACGCGTACTGGATGACCTGCAGTTCGCGCTGTGGCCGACGGACGCAATTGCCGCCGCGCTGCCGGCCGGCTGGCAGGTGAGCGATGACGGCCGCCAGCGCAGCCTGTCCCGCGACGGCACCGTGTGGCTGCAGCTGCAGCGCCTGGGCGATGGCAGCGTGCAGCTGGACAACCGCGCCGAGGGCTACACCCTGCGCATCGAATCGATCGACATGGCCGGCCAGGAATGAAGAGCGCTCCCATTTTCCTGAACGACCTCGGCGTGGTCTGCGCGTTGGGCGAGGGCCGCACCGCGGTGGCTGCTGCGCTGTTTGCCGATGCGCCCGGCGGCCTGAGCGACAACGCCAGCCTGCTGCCGGGTCGCACCCTCGCGCTGGGCGAAGTGCACAGCCCGCTGCCGACGCTGGAAGAAC
>NZ_JBFRFE010000198.1:0-6649 GCF_052114665.1 Stenotrophomonas sp. 2YAF22
CAGCGAGGAGCTGCGTGGCGCGCCGTACCTGCTCAACGTCTGGGGCAGCTGGTGCGCGGCCTGCCGTGAAGAACATCCGGTGCTGACCCGCTTCGCCGAGAGCAAGCGCGTACGCGTGATCGGCTACAACTGGAAGGATGAACCGACCGACGCGCTGCACTGGCTGGAACAGCTGGGCAACCCGTTCATGGTCGTGCTGAGCGACATCGAAGGCCGCACCGCCATCGACTGGGGCGTGACGGCAGCACCGGAGACCTTCCTGGTCGATGGCAGTGGCATCGTGCGCTGGAAGTACAGCGGCGCGATGACCCAGCAGGTGGTCGATGAGAAGTTGATTCCGGCGCTGGAAAAGCTTGAAAAGGCCCAGGGCGATGCCGGCAACACCCTGCACGCCTCGCCGTAAGCGCATGCGCTGGCTGCTGCCCCTGCTGCTGGCACTGACCCTGGTCGCGCCGAACTCCGGCCTCGCCCAACAACCGGTGCATGATGCGCGGCCGCTGATGTTCCGCGATACCGCCGAGGAAGCGCGCTTCCACGACCTGGCTGCGCAGTTGCGCTGCGTGCAGTGCCAGAACCAGTCATTGGCCGATTCCAATGCGCAGATCGCGCAGGACCTGCGCCGTGAAGTGCTGCAATTGATGCAGCAGGGCCTGGACGACACCGCGATCAAGCAGTTCCTGGTCGCCCGCTATGGCGAATTCGTGCTCTATCAACCGCCACTGCAACCGGGCACCTGGCTGCTGTGGGGCGGTCCGCTGCTGGTACTGGGGGCTGGCGCGCTGGTGGTGGTGGGCATCGTCCGTCGTCGCAGCCGGCAGATGGATGCATCCGCTGCGGCGAATTCAACCGAGGGAGAGGACTGGTGACGCAGTGGTTGCCGATGGTCGCCGCAGTGGCCGCTGCGCTGTTGGCGGCAATAGTGCTGTGGCCGCTGCGCCAGCAAGGCCGTCGCAGCTTCGTGCTGGGGGTGGTGACACTGGGCGTAGCCGGTGCCTGCCTGTACCTGTTGGTCGGCAATCCCCGCGCGGCACAGGTGCAGCCCGCACCCTCGGTCGCCACCCTGCGTGACGGCGTAGAGGCACTGCAGCAGGCGCTGCAGCGTGACCCGCAGCGCGCCGATGGCTGGGCGCTGCTGGGCCGTTCGCAGGCTGAGCTGGGTAATGTCGCCGCTGCGGCCGACGCCTTCAACCGCGCCGCAGCCCTTGCACCGGACGAACCGGGCGTGCTGGTCGAGGCCGCGCAGGCACGGGCCCAGGCCGATCCTGGTAAGCAGTTCGATGACACCGCGCTGGCATGGCTGCAGCGCGCACGTACCTTGTCGCCCGAGGCCGAGCGCGCAAGCTGGTTGCTTGGCATTGCCCTGCGCCAGCGGGGCCGCAATGCCGAGGCCGCCGAACTCTGGAGCACGCTGCTGCCACGCCTGGAGCCGGGTGCCGCGCAGGCGCTGCAGGCGCAGATCGCCATCGCCCGCGAGGCGGCCGGCCAGCCGTCGGACACTCCGACAGCGGTTGCACCGGCGCTGCTGCAGGTACGGGTGCACCTGCCCGCATCGTTGAAAGCGAGTGATTGGCCGGCCAGCACCCAGGTGTTCGTGCTGGCACGCGCAGTGGGCGGCCCGCCGATGCCGGTGGCTGCACGCAGGCTGCCCCTGGTCGGCTTCCCTGCAACGGTCGGCCTGGGCGACGGCGACAGCCCGATGCCGACTGCGCCACTGTCGGCGCATCGCGAAGTGGAAGTACTGGCGCGCATTTCGCGCAGCGGCAGCGCCAATCGCAGCGCGGAGGACCTGCAAACCACGCCGGTCAAGGTCAGCCTGCCACATGACGGTGTGGTCGAACTGCGGTTCCCGTAACACGACATCCCCGGTAGTGCCGGCCGCTGGCCGGCAACGTCACGATGTTCGATGTGGATGCGTGGTTGYCGACCAGCGGCCGGTACTACCTGGGCCTCAGCGCATGGAAACCAGCGTGTCGCCAGCTGCACATGCCGCCCCGCTAGAATGCCCCCATGACCGAATTCATTCCGCCCGGCACCCGCTTCCATGCCCTGCCCTCACCCTTTCCGTGCAAACGCGGCGGCGCCCTGCATGGTGCGCGCGTGGCCTACGAAACCTGGGGCACGCTGGACACAGGCGCCAGCAACGCGATCCTGGTCGTCACCGGCCTGTCGCCCGACGCGCATGCGGCGGCCAACGAAGCCAATCCTGCGCCAGGCTGGTGGGAAGCCATGGTTGGCCCCGGCAAGCCGATCGATACCAATCGCTGGTTCGTGGTCTGTGTGAACTCGCTGGGCAGCTGCAAGGGCTCCACCGGCCCGGCCTCGATCAATCCGGCCAACGGTGAACTGTATCGCCTGGATTTCCCGGAACTGTCCATCGAAGACGGCGCACGCGCGGCGATCGACGTGGTGCGCGCACTGGGCATCGGACAACTCGCCTGCGTGATCGGCAATTCCATGGGCGGGATGACGGCGCTGGCGGTGTTGCTGCTGCACCCGGGCATCGCCCGCAGCCATATCAACATTTCCGGCAGCGCGCAGGCCCTGCCGTTCTCGATCGCCATCCGTTCGCTGCAGCGCGAAGCGATCCGCCTGGACCCGCACTGGAACGGTGGCCACTACGACAATGAGGCGTACCCGGAATCGGGCATGCGCATGGCACGCAAGCTGGGCGTGATCACCTACCGCTCGGCGCTGGAATGGGATGGCCGCTTCGGTCGCGTGCGGCTGGATTCAGACCAGGCCGACGATGATCCGTTCGGCCTGGAATTCCAGGTCGAGAGCTATCTGGAAGGCCATGCACGCCGGTTCGTGCGCTTTTTCGATCCCAACTGCTATCTGTACCTGAGCCGCTCGATGGACTGGTTCGATCTGGCCGAGTATGGCGATGGCGATGTGCTGGCCGGACTGGCCAGCATCCGCGTCGGCAAGGCACTGGCGATCGGCGCCAACACCGACATCCTGTTTCCGGTGCAGCAGCAGCAACAGGTCGCCGATGGCCTGCGCGCTGGTGGCGCGGACGCGCGCTTCATCGGCCTGGAATCGCCACAGGGTCATGACGCGTTCCTGGTCGACTTCGAGCGCTTCGGCCCGGCCGTGCGCGGCTTCCTCGACGAACTGTAGTGGCGTGGCGGCGCAATCTCGCACTGGCCGCGCTCGGTGCGTTGATCGGCTTGACCGCAACCGGCGTGTTTCCGCTGTGGCTGGGCGCATGGTGTGCATTGGCCAGTGCGGTGTCGTTCGRCCTGTATGGACACGACAAGCGCGCCGCGCAGCGAAAACAGCAGAGGACGCCCGAACGCACGCTGCAGCTGCTGGCCTTTGCCGGCGGCTGGCCCGGCGCGCTGCTCGGCCAGGCGCTGTTCCGCCACAAACATCGCAAGGCGCCGTTCCAGTGGGTGTTCTGGTTGTGCGTCCTGGCCAACGTGGCCTCGATCGCGGTGATGCTGCGCGCGTTTTCGCGCTAGCTGCCCTGTAGATCCACGCCACGCGTGGATAGCCGACCAAGGTCGGCATCTACCGAAGCGGTTCGCGGACCAGCCCCCCGTCCACCAACCGGTACTGCACATCCACCACACCCGCGGGCAGGTCATCGTGGGTGATCATCAGCAGGCTGCGCCCTTCCAGCAGTGCCGGCAGGTCCTGCAGCAGTGCGCGCGCGGTATCCACGTCCAGGCCTTCGGTGGGCTCATCCACCAGCAGGATCGGTGCATTGCGCAGCAGCGCGCGCGCCAGCGCCAGACGCCGCGCTTGGCCGGCCGACATCGTTGCGCCGTTCTCGCCCACCCACGCCTGCAGGCCGCCGTTGCGCTCGGCCCATTCACCCAGCCGTACCCGTTGCAGCACCGCCCACAACGCCTCGTCGCTGGCCTCGGGATCGCCCAGCCGCAGGTTCGCGGCCACGCTGCCGGCAAACACCGGCGCGTTCTGCGGCAGCCACGCAAGGTGCCGGTGCCAATCGGCCTGGGCGACATCACGCAGGTCCTGGCCACCGTAGGTCAACCGCCCTTGCTGCGGATCCCACAGGCGCAGCAGCAGGCTCGACAAGGTGGTCTTGCCGCTGCCGCTGTCGCCACGGATGGCGATGCGCTCGCCCGGTGCCAGCGTCAGCTGCAGGCCACGCAGCACCGGCCGTGCGGCGCCCGGCCACTGGAAGTGCACATCGTCCCAATGCACGGTCGCCGCCGGCGCCAGCGGCTGCGGCGACACCGGCTCCTGCACCGAAGGTGCCTGCTCGACGATGCCCTGCAGGCGCGCGGCCGCAATGCGGCCCGATTGCAGCGCCTGCCAGGCCAGGCCCATGCCCGCCCACAGTTCAATCATCGCCACGGTCAGGAACACCAGCCCGGCGGCCATTTCCGGCGCGATGCGCTGTTGCTCGGCCGCATGCAGCGCCAGTGCCAGCATCGCTACCAGGCCGAGCCCGGCCAGCACACCATGCAGCGTTGATGCAGCGATCAGCCGCAGGCGTCGACGACGATCGCGCGAGGCCACCTGCTTGGCCGCCACCCGCACCTTCAACTGCCAGGCATTGCCAGCGTTGAGCGCGGCCAGATCAGCCGCCCCTTCCAGCCCCTCGAATGCCGCCGTGCGCAACGCCGCACGATGTGCAGCGCGGTCGGCCTCTTCACTGTCATGTCCCCTCACGCCCAGCCACGGCACGCCGATGCCGATCAGCAACGCCAGTACCGCCAGCAGCACCGCTGCCGATGGCAGGATCAACGCTGCCGAGCCCACGCCCACCAACGTCAACGCGCCCAGCGCCAGCAGCGGGCCGATGGCACGCACCAGCAGGCCATCGATTTCACCGATGTCACCCAGCAGCCGCGCCAGTAGATCGCCGGTGCGGGTCGCACCCAGCCGTGCCGGGGCCAGTGGCAGCGCGCGACGGAAGAACCACACGCGCAGGTCGCGGGCGATGCGCAGGGTGGCATCATGCCCCACCAGTTTTTCGAAGTAGCGCGATGCGATGCGCGCCATGGTCAGGCCGCGGATGCCGGCCGACGGAGTGAAGAAGTTGAAGCCCTGGCCAAGGCCCGCTGCACCGGCCAGCGCTGCAGCAGTGAGGAAGCCACCGGACAGGCCCAGCAGGGCGGTGCCGGCCAGCATCGTGGTCCACAGCAGCAGCACTGCCAGCAGCAGGCGCGGGCGATGACGCAGGAATACCGTGCGCAGCGAATCGGCAGAGCGGCTCATACGCGTACCGCCTGCGCCGGCTCAACCAGGCGCCCTTCGGGCAACAGCAGGCAGCGGTCGGCCCAGGCGATCACCGCCGGGCTGTGGGTGGCCACCACCACGCTGCGTCCGCGCGCATAGGCGGCCAGGCTGCGCAGCAGCGCTGCTTCTGTTTCGGCATCGAGAAACGCGGTCGGCTCGTCCAGCAGCAGCACCTGCGGATCGCGCAGCAGCAGGCGCGCCAGGCCGATGCGACGTGCTTCGCCACCGGACAAGCCAAAGCCGCGCTCGCCGATCAGCGTATCCAGCCCCTGCGGCAGGCGCTGTGCGAACTGCAGCACCTGGGCGGCTTCGGCAACGGCGCGCAGGCGCGCGTCGCTGGCACCGGGATCGGCCAGTCGCAGGTTCTCGGCGATGGTGCCGTGGAACAGATAGGGACGCTGGCTGGCATAGGCCACCTGCAGCCCCGGCCGCAGCTGCACCCGGCCGGCACGCGGCGGCAGCCAACCGGCAAGCGCCTCCAGCAACGTGCTCTTGCCGCTGCCACTGGGGCCGACCAGGGCCAGACGCTGGCCCGGTTCCAGCTGCAGGTCCAGATTCTGCAGCACATCGTGGGCAGCGCCCAACGGACGCAATACCAGACCGTGCGCCTGCAGTGGCGGCAGGGCGGCCTCGGCTGGCTCCGGTGCCAGCGGCACACTGCCATCGATTGTAGTTGTCTCGTCTTCCGGCAGCACCTGCAGCAGACGCTCCACCTCGGCGGCGGCGGCCAGTGCATTGGCACGGTCGTGATAGTGCGCGGCCAGGCGCCGCAACGGTGCGTAGAACTCCGGTGCCAGCAGCAGGCAGAACAAGCCCGCCCCCAGCGTCGGCACAGACGCATGCAGCGACATCAGGCCCAGATAACTCAGGCCCAGATACAACGCAACCATCGCCACGCTGACCGAGGCAAAGAATTCCAGCACGGTGGACGACAGGAAAGCGATGCGCAGCACCTTCATCGTGCGCACGCGCACACCTTCTGCCGCAGCCTCGATGCCGGCCAGCTCGGCCTCCCCACGGCCATACAGGCGCAGCAGGCCCAGGCCTTTGATGCGATCGGCGAAGTGCCCACTCATCCGCGCCAGCTCGCCCAGCTGCGCGCGCCCGGCGGCTTCGGCGCCCCAGCCCACCAGCATCATGAAAAACGGCACCAGTGGCGCAGTGAACAGCAGGATCAGTGCAACTACCCAATCCACCCAGGCCACAGCAGCCAGGATCAACAACGGCACCACCACCACTTCGGTGCGCACCGGCAGGAAACCACTGTAGTAGTTCTCGATCGCATCGCCGTGATGCAGCATCAACTCGCCCAGTTCACCGGTACGGCG
This sequence comes from Stenotrophomonas sp. 2YAF22, assembly GCF_052114665.1. Lineage (NCBI taxonomy): Bacteria > Pseudomonadati > Pseudomonadota > Gammaproteobacteria > Lysobacterales > Lysobacteraceae > Stenotrophomonas > Stenotrophomonas sp. 2YAF22. The sequence continues at coordinate 6,543 of NZ_JBFRFE010000198.1, forward strand.
CTGCCGCAGCCACAATGGGCCGTGCCCGAGCAGACGCGCGAAGACACGCTCGCGCAGGGACAGGCGTGCGGCATCGGCAACGTCACCCGCCGCAGCCTGGGTGGCAC
>NZ_JBFRFE010000199.1:0-6601 GCF_052114665.1 Stenotrophomonas sp. 2YAF22
GTGAGGAACAGGGCCAGGCCCAGCAGGACCTGGTTGGACGGGGTCTGGCCGGTGCCCAGTGCCTGCCGCAGCAGGCCCAGCACGATGATGATGCGGGTGAAGGAGGTCAGCACCAGCAGCATCGACGGGATCAGGGTGATCGCCGTCATCAACAGCAGCGTCTGCAGCGGCAGGCTGACCGGCGCACCGCCGATCTTGCCGACGTTGATGTCCGGCAGCGGCGTGGTCGGCGCGCCCGGGGCGGCGAACGCCAACGCAGGCAGCAGGCACAGGGCGATCAGGCTCAGCCACGGCAGCAGGGTGGCAAGACGGGAACGGGTCACACGCATGTCAGGGGTCCTTGCGCAGCCGCTGTTGCAGCAGCTGGGCGAAATTCGGCAGGTTCTTCAGGTCGGGTACGCGCACCGGCGCAGGCGGTGGCAGCGGCTCGGGCAGGGTGTGCAGGGCGTTGATGCCACCGGCGGTGACGCCCAGCAGCAGTTGCTGGCCATTGACCTCGACCACCACCACGCGTTCCTTGGCGCCGACATTCAGGCTCGCCACCAGCTTCATGCCCTCGACCGGGCGGAAGCCGCTGCCGGGCAAGCGCTTGAGCAGCCAGCCCAGGCCGATGACCAGGGCCAGCACTGCCAGCAGGGCCAGCACCGCACCGAACAGGCTCGGTGCGGYCGGCGCATGCTGGCCGATCTGCGGGGCCGTCTTGGCGACGGCCAGGGTGGTGGCGGCGAGCAGGCTCAACGCAGTCTCCGGATCCGCTCGCTGGGACTGACCACATCGGTCAGGCGCACGCCGAAGCGGTCGTTGATCACCACCACTTCGCCATGGGCGATCAGCGTGCCGTTGACGAACACGTCCAGCGATTCGCCGGCGCCCCGTTCCAGCTCAACCACCGAACCCTGGTTGAGCTGCAGCAGGTTGCGGATCGGCAGGCGGGCGCGGCCGACTTCCAGCGACAGCGTCACCGGCACATCGAGGATCACGTCCAGGTTCAAATCCGGGCCGGTCGCTTCATCGGCCTGCAGGTTGCTGAACTGGGCCGGGGTCGGTTCGAGGGCGTCGATATCGTTCATTGCGGGTCTTCTTGGATGACGGGTACGCGCGGACGGGTGCCCGGCGGATGGGTAGCGGTGATCTTTACGGCGTTCATGCCGTTGGCGACGCCGAACTCACCGGTGAACACCGGGATGTTCTCCACGCACAGCGGCACCTGCGGGCTCAGGTCGATCGGCAGGATGTCGCCGACCTTCAGCCGGGTCAGGTCGCGCAGGGTCATGCGCTTGCTGGCCAGTACGCTGGACAGGGTGACTTCGGCCACGTTGAGCTGCTCGCGCAGGGTGCGGCCCCAGCTCTCGTCGCGGTCGTTGCGGTCGCTCTGGATGCCGGCGTCGAGCAGTTCGCGGATCGGCTCCAGCATCGAGTAGGGCAGGGTCACGTGGATGTCACCGCCACCGCCGTCGAGTTCGACATGCAGGCGGCACACCACCACGTACTCGCGCGGCGTCACGATGTTGGCGAAGTGCGGGTTGATCTCCGAGTTGATGTACTCGAATTCCACGTCCATCACCGGTGCCCACGCTTCACGCAGGTCGGCGAAGGTCTGCTTCAGCAGCAGGTGGATCACTCGCATTTCGGTTGCGGTGAATTCGCGACCTTCGATGCGCGTCGGATAGCGCCCGTCGCCACCGAAGAAGTTGTCGACGATGGCGAACACCAAGGTCGGTTCGAACACGATCAGGCCGGTGCCGCGCAGTGGCTTGAAGCGGATCAGGTTCAGGTTGGTCGGCACATACAGCGAGTGCATGTAGTCGTTGAACTTGATCAGCTCGATGCCGCGCACGGACAGTTCGGCCGAACGCCGGATCAGGTTGAACAGGCCGATCCGCCACAGGCGCGCAAAACGCTCGTGGACCATTTCCAGGGTCGGCATGCGACCGCGGATGATGCGGTCCTGGCTGGCGAAATCGTAGGAGCGTGCTTCGCCACTGGGGGCGTCCGGCTCGGTTTCGACCGCGCCACTGTCCACGCCATGCAACAGGGCATCGATCTCATCCTGGGACAGCAGGTCATTCATCGGGGAGCCCTTACTGGGTCACGAAGCTGGTGAAGAGCAGGTCGTCGGCACCGTTGCTGCCGGTCTCGGCCTTCAGCACCTTCTGCACTTCGGCCAGCGAATCGGCCTGCAGCTTCTGCTTGCCGGCGATGTCGGCGATCTGCTGCGGGCTGACCTGCGAGAACAGCATCAGCAGGCGCGCGCGGATGGCCGGGGCATGGGTCTTGATCGCTTCCAGCGCGGCCGGATCGCGGGTCATCAGCTGCACTTCCACCTGCAGGTAGCGCGGGCCGTCGATCGAGCCGTTGAGGTTGACCACGAATGCCGGTTCCAGCGCGAAGTACTGGGCCGGGGCCGGAGTGGTGGTCTTCTTCGGCGCCTGCGCGGTCTTGTCTTCGTGCTTGGACTGGGTGAAGAACCAGACGCCGCCACCGGCGGCACCGGCGGCCAGTACGGCGACCAGGGCGGTGATCAGGATCGGACTGCGCGGCTTGGCGGTCTTGTCCTTGTCGGCGGTCTTCTTGGTTTTGTCAGCGGCTGCGGCCACGGGGTGAAGCTCCTGAGGGTTGCTTCACCGGGATATGCAAGGGGCGTGCCGGAGTGGCCGGAGAGGGCGGTGACGGAATTCCGTCGGGTGTTCATATCGGCAGCGCCGGGCCATGCCCGGCGGAATGTCGGGAATCCGCCGGGCATGGCCGGCGCTACCCGTGTTCTGGTAGGTGCCGACCGTCCCGCTCTGGTGGGTGCCAACCTTGGTTGGCACGCCTGTCAGGCGTACGCGTCCAACAACCCGCGCTGGCGGATCAGCTGCGACGCCGACACCGTGGTGTCGCCCAGTGACGGTTCTCCGTCACCACCGCGACCGCCGCCGCCCGTCGGGCTGCCCGGAGTGCCGTCGCCACTGTGCTGCTGGCCGACATCGGCATGGGCCAGCTGGAAGCCCTGCTCGCCGAGCAGTTCACGCAGGCGCGGCAGGCTGCTTTCCAGCGCCTGGCGTACATCCACATGCGGGCTGCTGAAGCTGGCATGGACCTTGTCACCGTTCATCTGCAGGCGCACGTCCACCGGCCCCAGGTCTTCAGGGTTGAGGCGGATATGGGCATGGCCGATCTTCTGGTCGGCCAGCCAGCCGATGCGCGCGCCGATGGCCTGGTCGAAACCATCATCCCCCAGCACCGGCTTCGGCGTGGGTTCGCCATTGAAGATGGCATTGCTGGCCAGTGCGGCCTTCAGGTCCTGCAGGGCGGCGGGCAGGGGGGGCTGCAGCGGTGCCGGAGGTGCGCGGTCGCCGATCTGCAGGCTGTCACCGTCGTCGGCACGATCCAATGCCTTGCCCCCCATCACCAGCTCCGGCAACGGCAGGCCACTGGCCTCATCATCGCCGGCAGCGGATGCCGGAGCGCTGGCGGCCGGCGCTGCCGCGCCCTGGCTCGCGTTGGTCGCCACTGCGGCGGCCGCGGGTGCCAGTGCAGCGGAGGGCAGCGCGCCACCTTCGGCATCGCTGGCCGCTGGCGGCGGCAGCACAGGCGCCGGATCGACGCCGGTGGGCACGGCCAGCATCAGGCCGGCCAATCCGAGTGGCGGCCAGGGCGCGTCGTCCGCGTTGGCCGGTGTGTCCTTGTCGTCGCTGGCTGCCGATGTTGCCGGTACAGCAGGTGTCGCTGTGCTGGCATCCGTGGCGGCTGCGTCGCCGTCGGTCGGCCGCGGCGTCGCCTTGCCCGGGTTGCCGTCGGGGGTTGTTGCAGCGTTCGCCGGTGTTGCCGGATTGCTGGCGTTTGTCGCGGTACCGGGAGTGGCGGTCGACGCGCCGCCGCCCTGCAGCATCTGGCCGAAATCCTTGCCGGAATCGCTGCGCGAGGCGCGTGCGCTGCCGGCATTGCCACTGCCGCCGGGCGTCGGTGCGCTGGCGTTGCTGCTCAACGGGGAGGGCATCACGACCGGCCTCCCTGCTCGCCATCGTCCTGGTCTTCGGTCTGCGCCAGGCGCGCGCGGCGTGCGCCGATGTCATCCATCTCGCGCTGGTCGCGGCGGTCGGTCACCACTTTTTCCTGCGCGCGGTAGCTGGCGGCCAGCTGCTCCAGCACGGCCTTGTCACGGCTGGCCAGGATCAGGCGCGCGCGTTCGGCCTCCACTTTTTCGAGGTTGCCGTTGACGGTCTGCTGCTGCTGTTCCACCGCGCTGTCCAGCCGGTCCAGGAATGCGCGCCGGTTCAACAGCTGCGCCGGGCTGGTCGCGGCCATCTGCGCGTTGGCGTACTCCTCGGCGTAGCGGCGCAGTTCGTCCAGGCGCGACAGATGGGTGTCGAGCACGTTCTGGCGTTCGGCCAGGTCGCGGGCGACCGCGTCCTCGTGTTCCTGGGCCCGCTTCAGCAGGGGGTCGATGCGCTTGGACTGGATCATGTCAGCCTCTCGTTCTCTTGTTCCACCAGGCGCTGCAACGCCGCCTGGCTGTGCGGTAGATCTGCGGCCTTGGCCACATCCTGGCCGAGGAATTCCATGATTTCCGGCCAGCGCTCAAGGGCTTCATCGGTCGCCGCGTCGTTGCCGCGCTGATAGGCGCCGATGGCGATCAGGTCGCGGTTGGCCGAGTAGGCCGAGACCAGCCGTTTCAACTTGCGGATGCGCAGGCGCCACGGTTCGTCGGCGATTTCCGTGACCACGCGGCTGACCGACGATTCCACGTCGATGGCGGGGTACAGGCCGCTGTCGGCCACCCGGCGCGAGAGCAGGATGTGGCCGTCAAGAATCGCGCGCGCGGCATCGGCGATCGGATCCTGCGGATCGTCGCCCTCGGTCAGCACGGTGTAGAAGGCGGTGATCGAACCGCGCCCCTTGGCGCCGTTGCCTGCACGTTCCACCAGTGCCGGCAGCTTGGCGAACACCGATGGCGGATAGCCGCGGGTGGTGGGCGGCTCGCCCACCGACAGGCCGATCTCGCGCTGGGCCTGCGCGAAGCGGGTCAGCGAATCCATCAGCAGCAAGACGTTCAGGCCCTGGTCGCGGAACCATTCGGCGATGGCGGTGGCGCGGTAGGCGCCATGCAGGCGGGCCAGCGGCGGCCGGTCGGCCGGGCTGGCCACCACCACCGCGCGGCGCAGGCCTTCCTCGCCCAGGGTGCTTTCAACGAAATCGCGTACTTCGCGGCCACGCTCGCCGATCAGGCCGACCACGATCACGTCGGCGGCGGTGTAGCGGGTCATCATGCCCAGCAACGTCGACTTGCCGACGCCGGAGCCGGCGAACAGGCCCACACGCTGGCCGCGGCCGATCGGCAGCAGCGCATTGATCGCGCGCACGCCTACGTCCAGTGGCTGGGTGATCGGTTCGCGTGCCAGCGGATTGATCGAAACGCCGGCCATGCCGACGTGGCCTTCAGCGCGGATCGGGCCCTTGCCATCCAGCGGTACGCCATCGCTGTCGATGACACGGCCGAGCAGGCCTTCGCCCACTTCCACGCCGCCACGACGGGCGGATGGCACCACCCGCGCATTCGGCAGCAGCCCGTGCAGTTCGGCGCTGGGCATCAGGTAGGTGCGTTCGCCGGCGAAGCCGACCACTTCGGCATCGACCCAGCCGCCGTCAACCACTTCCACCTTGCAGCTGGCGCCGAGCGGCGCTTCGCAGCCGACCGCCTCCAGGGTCAGGCCGACTGCTCGGCGCAGCACGCCTTCGCGGATCAGCCCGCGACCGTGCGCGGTGTCGACCTTCAGGCCGTCCAGGCGGTTGGCCAGGCGCAGATTGCGGGCAACGGCCCAGTCGGCCGGCGGCGACGGCGGCGAAGCGGTCTCGGTGTTCATGCGATGGCTCCGGTCTGGCGGATCACGGCGTCCAGCGCGCCGCGCAGGCGGGCTTCCAGGGTGCCGTCGATGCGTACGGCCTCGGCATGCACGCGCAGGTCGCCACGGCTCAGGCTGGTGTCAGGCACCAGGCGCTGCTGCGGCGACAGGTTCAGCAATGGGGCGAGGGCAGTGATGTCATCGGGGTGCAGACGCACTTCCACCTCGCGGTTGCTGCCGCCGACGGCGTCAATCGCCTCGCCTACCAGTTCTCCCAGCAGCGCCGGATCGGCCTCGTAGGCACGGCCTACCAGCGCACCGGCGATGCGTACCGCCAGTTCGCCGAGGGCGCCGACCACCTCATTTTCCAGACGCGCCAGCGGCCGGCCGAAGTTGTCGAGGATGCCTTCGATCTGCGCGACCAAGCGGCGCACCTCGGCCTGGCCCTGGCTGAAGCCATCGGCGTGGCCATGATCGAAACCTTCCTTCTCGGCGCTGTCCTGGATCGCCTGGATCTCCTCCAGGGTCGGCAGCTGCAGCGGCGGCTCCGGCTCATGCTCCGGGTCCGGCTCGGTGAGTTCGAAGGCCTCGTCGTGGTCCAGCACCGGTTCGGGCTGGGCCAGCAGGTCCGGGGCAAGCCAGCGCACGACGTTGCTCACAGCATCGCCTCCGCGCTGCCGCCGATGGTGACAGTGCCCTCATCGGCCATGCGCTTGACGATGGCCAGGATCTCGCGCTGCGCCACTTCCACGTCGGACAGGCGGACCGGGCCGCGC
>NZ_JBFRFE010000200.1:0-6593 GCF_052114665.1 Stenotrophomonas sp. 2YAF22
TTTCCGGCCCGGGCCAGACCCGTGCGCTGGGTGCGGCCGACGCGCGCCAGTACCACTACGACGCTGCCCGCAAGGCCTACGTCGAAAAGTAAGACGCACCACCCCGCAGCACCTGTTGACCGACATGTTGAAGACTCACGGATGAGTCCGGTTGGCGTATCGCGGCAAAGGCCGCTCCATCAACCCCAGAGGAAGTGTCATGGCACAACGTGACTACAGCAAAAAGGAAGTTCTCGACATCATCGAGCAGGTGGCACAGCGCAAGGGCATCGCCAGCGAGGACTTCCTGCGCTTTGCCCACATCGAGACCGGTGGCCGCTTCAACGAGCGCGCGCACAACGACAAGACCGATGCCAAGGGCCTGTTCCAGTTCCTGCCGTCGTCGGCCAAGCAGTACGGCCTGACCGGCCACGAGTACGACCCGACCCGCAATACCGAAGCGGCAGCGGAGATGTTCAAGCGCAACCTGGTGGACATGGAAAAGCGCCATGACCGCACCGGCCATCCCTACCTGTCCGGTGATGACAAGCCGAGCGGCCTTGACCTGTATCTGGCACACCAGCAGGGTGCGGCCGGCTACGGTTCGATCCAGACCGCGATCGCCACCGGCACGTTCGGCGTCGTGCGCGACGGCCACGGCGATCCGATCGACATGCGCCCGCGCATCATGGGCCAGATCGGCGGTGACGTCGAAGCGCTGACCGGGCATACGCGCGCCGAGATGCGCACGATGAATGATCGCGACCTGGCCAGCACCTTCGCCCAGTACTACGACCGCAAGTACGACGCGATCAGCATCCCGGAAAAGAACATCGCACCGATCACCGAGGCCCAGGCGCGTCCGGCACCGGTGCAGGCCGCACCGACGCAGACCGTGACCCCCGCCGCGCAGGCCGCTGTCGCCGCCGGTGCCGCAGCCATCGCCGCTACCGCCACGGCCGCAGCAGCCAAGCCGGATGCACCCGGCATTTCGCTGGATGCGGCCTACAACGCCGGCGTGAAGTACGACAACGTCAAGTACGCGATCAACATCGAGTCCAGCCAGTACTACCGTGGCAAGGGTGTCACCGGCAAGAACGTCGACCAAGGCTACATCGACTGCTCTGGCTGGGTCGGCACGATGCTCAACAAGACCCAGGATGAGATCAACCAGAAAGCCGGCCATGCGGTGTTCGCCGACGCCGACAAGATCAAGCTGGGCTTCGCCGGCTCCGGCGGTATCGTGCATGAGGCCTACAAGGACTCCGGCGTGCTGCTCAAGCGCGACGACATCCTCAAGCCGCATGCGCTGAAGGAAGGCATGGTGATCGGCCTGGATACGGCCAAGACCAAGCACGAGCACTGGAATGGCATCGACCACATCGTGATGGTGGTGCGTGACCCGAACACCGACAAGCTGCTGATCAGCCAGTCGACCGGCAAGCTGGGCGTGCATACCATGCCGGTGGAGGACTACCTCAAGCAGGTGAAGGACCACCCGAACTGGAAGCTGTTCGCCTCCGATCCGCTGCACCAGGCACGCGACCTGCTGGAAAACCGCAGCCAGACGCACGAGCAGGCGCAGGCCAAGGGTGCGGCCGAGCCGAAGCCGGCAGCGCAGGAAAAGCCGCAGACCAGCAACGAAGTGCATAAGCAGGGTGCACACGGCGAAGGTGTGCGCAGGGCGCAGGAACAGCTGGGCCACCTGGGCTATGTGGGTGCTGATGGCAAGCCACTGGTCGAGGATGGAAAGTTCGGTCGCAACACCGAGGCTGCCGTGCGCCAGCTGCAGAAGGACAACGGTCTGGCAGTGGACGGCATCATCGGCCCGAAGACGCTGGATGCGATCAAGGACGCGCGCGAGCGCCCGCTGCTCAATGACGAGCGCCATCCGCAGAACCCGATGTACAACCAGGCCGTGAAGGGCATGGAAGGCCTGCCGGCAGGCACCTTCAAGGACCGCCATGCACTGGAGGCCGCCGCCGCTGCACTGACCAAGGAAGCGCAGGCCAGCGGCATGCAGCGCATCGATTCGGTGGTGCCCAGCACCAACGGCGAGCGCATGTTTGCCGTACAGGGCACCGCCGGTGACCCGGCTGCCTGCCGCGCGGCGGTGGACACCCGTGCGGCCAGCGAGCAGAGCATGGCACTCAGCAGTGGTGCGGTGCACGGTGCACCGAATGTGCTGCAGCAGCAGGACGCCCAGCAGGAGCAGGTGAAGCAGGCCCAGCGCGCCATGGGCCACTGAGCCAGGCCAGGCAGGGGAAGCCAGGGGAAGGGCCGCGTACTGCGGCCCTTTTCCTTTCTGGCAGCTGAGCGGCCGCCGCGCTTTCAGCCTCGCTTCATGCCGCCTGACGCTAGATGAATGCGCAAGCCGCACGGGGATCGCGCGCAATGTTCCGGCAATGTCCGGGCACCAGCGTGGTCCCTACGGCAGCCGGGGCGCCCAGCGCCCTCCCTGCCCACCGTGGCATGCACCTCACAGGAGAACCCAACATGCTCAGCACTTCCGCACTCAGCTTCCGTGGTCTGGCGATGGCCCTGGCACTTCTTGCCGGCGTGGCCGTGGTCAGTGATGCCAGCGCGATGTCGAGGAAGGACAAGCGCACCGTGGTCGGTGCCGTCGTCGGCGGCGTGGCGGGTCACCTGATCTCCAACGGCGACCCGGCTGCCACCGTCGGCGGCGCGGTTGCCGGCGGCGCCATCGGCAACCTGACCACCTCCGACCGCCATGATCGACGCTACGACGGGCGCTATGACCGTCGCTACGATCGCCGTTATGACCGTGGCTACAACCGCGGTTATGGCTACGACCGCCGCGATGACCGTCGCTGGCAGCGCGAGCGCCATGACAACCGTTACTACCACGACCGCGGCCGCCATCGCGGCTGGTAAGCGCGCCGGCCACAGGCCGCACGTGGCGTCCCTGACGGGCGGGTCGATGACCCGCCCGTTTGCGTCTGTGGCGTCCATGGCGTTGAATGCGCAGCCTTGGATGTTCCTTTACTCACCAGCGGCCGTGGCATGACTTCTTCCCCCCATCGCGTGCAGGGCCTCAACAACGACGAGGTCGTCGCCGACTGGCCGGCGATCGACGCGCAGGAGATCACCTGGCTGCGTGGCCACTTTCCGCAGCTGGGCGCGGACAGCACGCTGCGCTGGCACAGCCCGCGTCCGTTGTCGGCCGCGGCCATCGTCGACGGCACCGGCGGTCCGGTCTTCATCAAGCGCCACCACCACAGTGTGCGCAGCGCTGGAAGCCTGGAAGAAGAACACCGTTTCATCGCGCATCTGGCAACTGCCGGCATGCCGGTGGTGCAGGTGCTGGCCAGCAACGACGGCCGCACCGCACTCGAACACGGCCCGTGGACCTACGAACTGCATGCGGTGGGCGCCGGCAAGGACCTGTATCGCGAACTGCCGTCATGGTCACCACTGACCGACATCGCCCAGGCACACCAGGCAGGAAGAATGCTGGCCACGCTGCACCGCGCGGCCGCCAGCTACCACGCCCCGCAGCGCAGTACCCATCTGCTGGTGGCACGCGACGACCTGATCCGCGCCGATGACCCGATCGCCGCGCTGAAGGCCGACCTCGGCAACCGCCCCGGGTTGGCCCGCTACCTGGCGCGCATTCCCTGGGAAGAACAGCTGCGCCGCGATGTGCTGCCGTGGCACCACGGCCTGGCCGCGCGCCTGCAGGACGAACCGCGGCTGTGGGCGCACAACGACTGGCACGTCTCCAACCTGCTGTGGAACGACGACGGCACGATTGCCACGGTGCTCGATTTCGGCCTGGCCTCGCCCACCAGCGCGCTGTTCGACCTGGCCACCGCGATCGAACGCAACGCGGTGGCCTGGCTGCAACTGGAGCGCGGCACCGATGCTGTGCGCATCGACATCGCCCTGGCCCTGCTGGACGGCTATCGGCAGGAACTGCCGCTGTCGCCCACGCGCGTGCACCTGCTGGCCGACCTGCTGCCGATGGTGCATTTCGACTTCGCTCTGTCCGAAGTGGAGTATTTCGAGGGCGTCACCGGATCGACCGCGAACGCCGATGTGGCCTGGCAGCCGTTCATGCTCGGGCATCCGGCGTGGTTCGCCACGGCCCCCGGCCAGGCCCTGCTGGCGGCCCTGCACGCCGCCGCCTGAAGGGCGGTAGCTCGCAAATCCGTACCATTTGTAGTGAAATGGTCACCTGAAGCGGGGGTGCCTGGATTTGCCAGGCTGAGAGAGTCCCTTGGAACCTGATCCGGTTTGCACCGGCGTAGGGAGCTTTGAGCCGCAGCCACACCCCGTCATGGGCCGGTGCACCTGCGCGCCGTCGCTTCGTCTCCCTTGTTGTCTGAAGACGAATCGAATGAACCGCTGCCTGCGCCCCACCCTGCTCGCCCTCGCCCTGTGCGCCGCCCTGCCGCTGTACGCCAGCGAGGCAGGCACCGACGCCGCTGATGCGCCCTCCTCGCCCACCGAACTGGCGGCGGTGCGCGTGCAGGCCGGCAAACCGAAGGCCGACACCTCGCGCGTCAACGCCTTCGGCGGCGGCTCCTGGAAGGACACCCCCGCCTCGGTGAATGTGCTGGAGCGCGACTACCTCGACCGCCGCCAGGTGCGTTCGCTGTCCGAGCTGGCCAGCAATGATGCCTCGCTGGGCGATGCCTATGCGCCGGTGGGCTACTACCAGAACATCGCCATCCGCGGCTTCGCGCTGGATGCGGCCACCGGCTACCGCTTCAACGGCATGTCCATCGCCGGCGAGCAGCGCCTGGCGCTGGAGAACATCCAGGAAGTGCAGATCCTCAAGGGCGAAGCCGGCCTCGCGGCTGGCGTGATGGCACCCGGCGGCATCATCAACTACGTGGGCAAGCGCCCGGCGGAAGTGCGTACGGTCACCCTGGGCACCGATTCGGAAGGCTCGCGCTATGCCGCCGTGGATGTCGGCCACTGGCTGACCCCGCGCTTCGGCGTGCGTCTGAACGCCGCCTGGGATGCCAGTGATTCCTACGTCGAGCATGCCGACGGTCGCCGCAACTTCTATTCGCTGGCCACCGACTGGCTGATCGGCGAACACGGCAAGCTGGAAGTGGATGCCAACTACCAGACCAGCGCGCAGCGCTCGGTGTCCGGCTTCCAGCTGCTGGGCGCGCGCGACCTGCCGCGCGGCGTCGACCGCGAACGCCTGCTCGGCTACCAGCCGTGGCAGCGGCCGGTGGACATTGCCAGCACCAACATCACCGCGCTGCACACCTATGACTTCAACGATGCGTGGCAGTCGCGCATCTCGGTCGGCCACAGCCGCTCGGTGATCGATGACAACGTCGCCTTCGCCTACGGCTGCTACTACACCGCAGGGTGCGCAGACGGCAGCGTGCCGGGCAACTACTTCGCCCCCAACGGCGACTACGACATCTACGACTACCGCAGCCCGGATGACACCCGCCGCAACCAGCAGGCCCGTGCCGAACTGCGCGGCGTTTTCGAGACCGGCAGCGTCGGCCACCAGCTGAGCATCGGCGCCGACTACTTCCGCCGCACCATCGACAAGCGCCCGAGCGTCAACGAGTACGTCGGCACCAGCAACATCCACGACGTGCAGGTGCCGGTGTTCGAGCCCTCGCCGAAAATGCCGGGTGCATCGGCACGGCGCCTGGACAGCCGGCAGACCRCGTTCTTCGCGCTGGACCGGATGAGCTTCGGCGATGACTGGCAGTGGCTGGCCGGCGGTCGCTTCGTGCCCCTGGACGAGCGCGCCTACGACAAGCGTGGCACGCCGCAGCGCCACAGCCGCCTGTCGCGCTTCCTGCCGCAGACCGCGCTGGTGTGGAAGGCCACCGACCAGCTCAACGCCTACGCCAGCTACGTGCGCGGAATTTCGCTGGGCCAGGAAGCACCGTTCTGGACGTCCAACGCCGATACCTTCCTGCCGTCGATGCAGTCGCGGCAGCTGGAAGTGGGCGTGAAATACGTGCCAGTGGACGCCCTCACCCTGGGCGCGGCCGTGTTCCGCACCTCCCAGCCCTACCAGTACGCAAAGCCCGACGGCAGCGACGTCGGCTACACCTTCGTCGAAGAAGGCCAGCAGACCCATACCGGCCTGGAACTGACCGCCAACGGCCAGCTGACCGACGCGCTGCAGATCGTCGCCAGCGCCAGCGTGCTGCAGGCGCGCGCACGCGATACCGGCACCCCGGCCTATGAAGGCCATCAGCTGGTGAACGTGCCGAAGGTGCGCGCCAGCGTGCACCTGGCCTACGCGCTGCAGTTCGTTGAAGGCCTGGATGTGACGGGTGGCTGGCGCTATGCCTCCTCCAACGTGGCCCGCGCCGACGGCGGTGTGCGCGCACCGGACTACTCGGTGTTCGACGCCGGCCTGCGCTTCCAGCACCGACTGCACAACCGTGCGGTCAGCTGGAACCTGTCGGTGGACAACCTGTTCAACCGCTTCTACTGGCGCGACACCGGCAGCAGCGGCGGTGACTACTACCTGTTCCCGGGTGCGCCGCGACAGGCGCGCCTGTCGGTGACGTTCGCGCTGTGAGCGGCGTCGCGCTCGAGTGGACTGCCGCGCTCTTCAGCATCCTCGGGGTGTGGCTGATGGCAAAGCGACGGCTGGC